>DATGTA010000119.1:0-13706 GCA_035302085.1 Bacillota bacterium | reverse complement strand
ATACTTTCTAATTGGCCTTGCAAAACAACCGATGCATTATAATGAATATCATACTCTCGATCGGTAGCGATTCGAATTGTTTCGCCATCATACCCCATCTGGTCAAGTAATTGCTTAGCTTTTTCAGGATCTTTTTGGTTGTACATGTCTTTGCCTTCTTCACTATACCAATTAGCTTCTTGTGGTTCCAACATCATTCCATGGCTTAAGCGGTAAAATTTGTCATCAGAAAATGCAGCTTCTAAAATTTCGTCCATGTCCAATACAGCTGCTAGGACTTCACGCGCTTTTTCATCAGCAAAAAACCCTTTTTCTTTATTAGGAATTAATAATAATGTTGATACACTCGGAACAACATGGGTTTCTAATGCCGGATCATCTTCTAAAAGCAAAGCATTATCAATTGGTATCGATTGTGCCAAGTCATATTCACCAGATTGTAAACCTGCGACTCGTGTTGATGGATCTTGGACAAATTCAAAATAAATGTCGTTGACAAGAGCTTCCTTTTTCCCTGTCAAACCATCCGTTGGGTCATCTAATGATTGGTAATCAGCAAATTTTTCCAAATGAACATGTTGGTCCTGAGCCCACTCAACGAATTTGAATGGTCCTGTACCGATAAACTCATTCACCCCATCAGCATCCGCCTCTTCAATAACTTCTTTTGGCATAATTCCGGCAAAGGTCGTTCCACCTTGTGACAGTGCAGTTAATGCTGTTGATAAAGGTTTATCTAGATGAAGTTCTACCGTATATTCATCAACTTCTTCAAAAATAGAGTCATCAAACTGACCCCGGCCACCGGATAAATCCTTCCATCTATTCATCGAGGCAACAACATCTTCAGCTTTCATTTCATTACCATTATGGAAAAGAACCCCTTCTCTTAAGTTAAATGTAATGACTAAACCATCATCACTTTGCTCATAAGATTCAGCGAGTAACGGAACGATATTATACTCTGAATCAACAGTAATTAATGTCTCATAAATTTGTCCCATAATTTCTGTTGTCGCCGCTGCAGTACTTAAGTGCAAATCTAATGTCGGTGGTTGCGCTGAATAAGCAACACGTAACTCACCATCACTACCTTGGTCACTTTCACGATCAACCGTTTCAGAATCTTCCTGTGTCGACGTTTCCTCACCTGTTTCATCAGAGGTAGCCTCTTCATCTTCTGACTGCTCACTACAACCGATTAATAAAACGATTAAAAAAATTAATAAAATGCTCCTGAATAACTTTTTCATAGCATTACCCCCTGAATATAGCGCTTACATTTCTAAAAATTAAAACTACTTTAGCAAATACACTTAAACAAACATCCCTTTTTTAACAAGTGTTTTACATGATTCAAGTCCATAGTCTTGCCTAAATTGCTTGACAATGTTTTAATCTGTTTATCATTATAACTGATGAAATATTTTTCCCAAGCTGACTGACCTATTGTTCGAACGGATTAAAATTTTCCTCACCTGTTAATGTACGTATCGTTTGTACTAATAAGTTAATTTGATTTTCAATATCTTGCATATTAACAGTCTCAACGGGCGAGTGCATATACCTTAAGGGAAGCGAAACTAATGCAACAGGCACCCCACCATTTGTAAACTGTATTTTATCGGCATCTGTTGCTGTTTTTTCAGCTGTTATTTCGTATTGTAAATTAATATGACAATTTCTGGCGTTATTTTCGATCAATTGATTGAGTGGTTGATTAATTGGTGTTCCTTTAGCTAGTACCGGACCGCCGCCCAATCTAACTGCACCAAACTTTTTTTGTTCAACGTTTGGAAAATCAATTGCGAATGTGACATCACAGATGATGGCGATATCTGGTTTAATATTTGCTGCAGCATAAAATGCTCCTCGCATATTCGTCTCTTCATTAACAGTACTGACAACATAAACACCGACATTGCATGTTTGCTGAGCTAACTGTTTAAATACTTCTGCAGCAATAAATAAATTCGCCTTATTGTCTAATGCCTTGCCAGTGATAAGCCGATCCATCAATACATTTGCATCCGACTGATAAACGACTAAATCACCAATATTAACATACTTTTCTGCTTCATCTTTTGATTTAAAACCAGCATCAATAAATAAATCATCAACGGTAAATTTATCTTTTAACCCACCAAGATGTGCTGCATTAACACCGATAACACCAGGCATATTTCCATGCTTAGTTAAAATTTCTACATGTGTCCCAACGAGTGTTTTTAAATTAATGCCCCCGACTTTTTCAAAATATAAAAACCCTTGTTTATCGATATACTTAATGATTAAACCGATCTCATCACAATGTGTCGCTAACAATACTTTAAAATCTGCCTCAGGATTTAAAATACCAATAACATTACCTGCTTGATCCGTCTTTATTTGATCAGCATATGTTTTGAGATGATCTAACCATTTCTTTTGAATGTTTACTTCGTGGCCTGAAGGTGAATGTGTCGATAATAGATCAAATAAAAATTGCTTATCCAAACCGATTATCTCCCTCCTCCAATATATGTATGATTAAAACTTTTTTAGATTGATGACTCGCTTTACCCTCCTCCCACATATTATTGCCCCTATTATAACAGATCATTTTTTAAATTTCATCGATTATAATGAATATTTTAATTATTAAAATATGTAAGTGGAATCAAGCTAAATAGATGATTCATTTAAACCGTAATCAAGGCATAAAAAAAGATCGAAGGCAATAAAACCTTCGATCATTTATAATATTTAGCGGTTGCGCATTTGTGGGAATAAGAGAACATCGCGAATAGACGGGGCATTTGTTAATAACATCACTAAGCGATCAATGCCAATGCCAAGGCCGCCTGTTGGTGGCATACCATATTCCAATGCCTCAATGAAATCTTCATCCATTAAATGGGCTTCTTCATTTCCTTGTTCACGTTCGGCCATTTGCGCTTCAAATCGTTTTCTTTGTTCAATCGGGTCGTTTAACTCACTAAAGGCATTCGCATGCTCGCGTCTGACGATAAATAGTTCGAAGCGATCGGTGAAACGTTTATCTTCATTATTTCGCTTAGCAAGTGGTGAGATCTCAACAGGATGACCAAAAATAAATGTTGGTTGAATGAGCTTATCTTCAACTTTTTGTTCAAAAAACTCGTTAACGATATGTCCATATGTCATCGTATCTTCAATCTTAATCCCATGCTCTTTAGCGAGTGCCTTTGCTTCTTCATCACTAACCTCACCCCAGAAGTCAACACCTGTATGTTCTTTGACAGCATCAACCATATGTTGCCTTTTCCACTTTGGTGCAAGATCAACGTCATAATCACCATATGTAATCGTCGTTGAGCCTAAAACTTCCTCGGCAATATGAGCGACTAAGTTTTCCGTGAGCTCCATAATATCATGAAAATCAGCATAAGCTTCATATAACTCAATCATCGTAAATTCTGGATTATGGCGTGTTGACACCCCTTCATTACGAAACACGCGGCCAATTTCATAAACTTTTTCCATGTCACCAACGATCAGTCGCTTTAAATGTAGTTCTATCGCAATACGCATATAGAGTGGAACATCTAATGCATTATGATATGTTTCAAAGGGTCGGGCATTTGCACCGCCAGGAATCGCATGCATCATTGGCGTTTCGACTTCTAAAAAACCTAAATGATCTAAATAACGGCGCATCGATTGAATAATTTTACTTCTTAAAACAAACAGATCTTTACTTTCTTTATTTGTAATCAGATCTAAATAACGTTGACGATATCTTTGTTCAATATCTTTTAAGCCGTGGTATTTTTCCGGAAGTGGTCGTAACGCTTTTGTTAGTAATTGGAAATCATTAACCGCAATTGACAACTCACCAACATTTGTTTTAAACACAACTCCTGTCACACCGACAATATCGCCAATATCAATTAGTCGATAAACATGATCATACAACTCTTTACCAATCGCATCTTGGCGAACATAAATTTGAATTTGCTCGGTAGCATCTTGAATATGGGCAAAACCTACTTTTCCTTGACCACGTTTTGTCATCACTCGACCAGCAAGCGTTACTGCAACATTTTCTTCTTCTAATTGTTCTTTAGAAAGTTCGCCATATTCATCATGCAACGTTTGCGCAACATGTGTGCGTACAAATTTATCACCAAACGGGTCAAGCCCTTGCTCACGGTATGTTGCTAATTTTTCACGCCGAACAGCCATTTGTTCATTTAATTCTTCTGACACGTCAAAATCACTCCATTAATTTTTTTAATACGTTTACTTGCGAAAATTTTATATGCCATACTTTCAATAGTCGTTAACGAACAAACTTTATTTTTAAACATCCAATGTTTGCTAAATTCGTAACTGATCTCACAACAAGTATTTGAGAAGATATTATAACATCATTAAGTCATTTCTCCAATAAGGAGATACTTTTATGGTCATATTGGAAAATGTTAATCACTAAAATTGTTAACTGGCTTATTATAGCCCCATTAAATGAGATGAATAAAAACAGTTTTTCTTACAATCAATGAAAACATTTCCTTTTAAGATGATAAAATTTTAGTCATGCGCTTTTTTCATTATACATAAAACGAGCAGGGAATTCATTGATTCCCGATAAAAAGATATTAAAAACAGCAGACAACCATTAAGCGGTTGACTGCTGCTTTATATTTAGACAAGTTATTTAGTTTGTTTCATCACTAAAATCATATAGAGGTGTTGACAAATATCTTTCACCATTACTTGGCAAAATAGCTAACACACGTTTGCCAGCACCTAATTGCTTAGCAACTTTTTCAGCCGCATAAATAGCTGCCCCTGATGATATTCCTCCTAAAATGCCATCTGTTTTGGCGACTTCACGAGCTGTTGTAAACGCTGCATCATTGGGCACTTGAATGACTTCATCATAAATATTCGTATTTAACGTTTTCGGAATAAAACCAGCACCAATTCCTTGAATTTTATGAGGCCCAGCATCTTTACCTGAAAGAATCGCTGAATCTTCGGGTTCAATCGCATATACTTTGACATGCTCAAAATGTTCCTTTAAAACTTTTCCTGCTCCTGATACTGTTCCACCAGTACCTACTCCTGAGATGAAAGCATCTAATCCATCAGGAAACTGTTGAACAATTTCTTGGCCGGTTGTTTCTTCATGTACTTTTGGATTAGCCATATTATTGAATTGTTGGGGCATAAAATATCCATGTTCTTTTTCGAGTTGCTCTGCTTTTTCAATAGCACCTTTCATTCCTTCAGATCCTGGAGTTAAAACGAGTGTTGCACCAAAGGCTTTTAACAAATTTCGCCGCTCCTGACTCATTGTATCAGGCATAACGATCACTGTTTTATATCCTTTAGCAGCTGCGACCATCGCAATCCCAATCCCTGTATTACCGCTTGTCGGTTCAATAATCGTGTCGCCCGTTTTTAAAATACCTGCTGTTTCAGCCTCTTCGATCATTGACAAAGCGATCCGGTCTTTCACCGAACTACCCGGATTCATAAATTCTAACTTTACATAAATATCTGCTTGGTTATCCGGTTGTTCATTTTTTAATTTAACGACCGGTGTTTTCCCAATGATTTCTGCTATATTATTAACAACTTGCATCATGATCACTCCTTTTTAATTCCTAGTTATCACATAGGATTAATTATACTATACGTTTGTTGAAAAATAATGTCAACTATAAATAAATTTTAAAACTATTTTAACTTTTAGTGAAAAAATAGTGATCATTTCAAGTATTGCCTTTTCAGCCAATAAATAAAAAAAGATCTCATTGATTGTTCTTTAACGACTAAGAACGTCTCAATAAGATCTTTTTCAACTTAATTTAACGGCTGATCAAGCATTGCCTGTAAATCTTCTACAGATAATTGATATATTTCATGACAAAAATGGCACGTCGCTTCTGCTCCCCCATCTTCATCAATCATTTTTTGAATCTCAGTTGCACCAAGTCCGATAATGGCCTGCTTAATACGCTCAAGTGAACATTTACATTGAAAACGAACGGGAAGTTTTTCATGAATATTTATTTGTTCATCTTTCAGTAAACGTTGCAACATTTCTTCCGGTGTTGCCCCATCGGCTATAAGTTGTGAAATAGCTGGTAATGAAGCAATTTGTTGTTCAAGCTCAGTAATAAGTTCATCGGGTGCGCCTGGCATGATTTGAAGTATAAAACCACCAGCAACTTGCACCGAGTGATCAGGGTTGATCAAAACACCTGCTCCAACTGCTGATGGGATTTGTTCCGAATGAGCGAAATAATACGTAAAATCTTCACTAATTTCACCAGTGACAAGTGGTACTTGGCCAGTAAAATGATCTTTTAGCCCTAAATCTTTCACAACACTTAAATGTCCTTCAACTCCGACCGCACGAGCGACATCTAGTTTTCCGGATTTATTCAAATCAAAATGAACGTGTGGATTTGTCACATAGCCACGAACATCACCATGGGCATTACTATCAGCAATAATCGCACCGATTGGACCATTTCCTTCGATTTTTGTCGTAATCGTTTGCTCACCTTTTAGCATGGCACCCATCATCGTTGTTATCGTCATGACACGTCCTAAAGCTGCCGTTGTTGTTGCCCATGTATCTTGGCGCTCTCTTGCTTCTTCAACCGTATTAGTTGTTACAATGGCATAAGCACGGACAAACCCATTATGGGCTGTTGCTTTGACTAAATAATCATTCATCCATTTAACTCCTATCATTCATGATTGATTTCGTCGATAAATAATATACAAACCTTTTAATGTTAAATGTTGATCAACATGATCGATTGTTTCAGAACCTTTAGCGATGAGTGGCGCTAAACCACCTGTTGCAACCACTTGTGGTGATTTGCCAACTTGTTGTTTCATTCGTTTGATAATGCCATCAACTTGACCAACATAGCCATAATATACCCCTGATTGCATCGCTTCAACCGTTGAAAGACCAATCACTGTATCAGGTCGTTGAATTTCAATTTTCGGTAATTTTGATGCTTTACTATAAAGGGCTTCCATCGATATTTTTATGCCCGGGGAAATAATCCCCCCGTAATATTCTTTTTTTTCATTGACATAACAATAAGTTGTTGCTGTGCCAAAATCAACAATAATAACTGGTGCCCCATATGCATCGATTGCACCAACGGCATTAACGATCCGGTCAGCCCCGATTTCATGTGGGTTTGGATAATGCATTCCTAGCTGACTGTCAACCTCTTCTCGTCCGATAATTAATGGTTCAATGGAAAAGTATTTCGTACACATTTCTTCTAAAGCGAACATAATCGGCGGTACAACCGAGGAAATGATTATTCCTTCAATATCGGTAAAAGTTATTTTTTGTACATCAAACAGTGACTTTACTAAAATAGCAAATTCATCTTCTGTTTTATGGCGGTCGGTTTTAATGCGCCATTCATGAACTAATTGATCATCTTTAAAAACGCCAAGAACAGTGTTCGTATTGCCAATGTCAAGGACAAAGATCATAAGGTTAAACCTCTTCTCGAAAATATTTACAACATTTTTTATACAAACAATATAACACAAACATACAGGCGTGAAAATTGTTATGAATATTTCTATAAAAGTCTGCTTGAATGAGTTCCAGTCGATGATGATGCAACCTTTTTTTAAACGTCAGTAAAAAAGCCTCCACACCATGTGAAGGCTCTTAATTTATTCACGATCGGACGAATCGTCATCTGATTTATAAGCTTCTGATTTTAAATCTTTTTTCCGTTTAGCTTCTTCATAAGAATCAGGTTCATCACCTTGTTTTTTAATGTTAACGACGACGTCTGTTTCCTTTTCTTTATCAACATCTGATGTTTCTTCAACTTTTTTTGAAGATTGTTCAACGACCTCACTATTTGTTTCTTCATCGTCCACTTCATCTTCTGGTGGTAAGACACCATCTTCAAATAGTGATTTAATTTGTCGAGCATCTAATGTTTCAACATCAAGCAATGTTTGAGCAATTAATTCTAGTTGTTCACGATGTTCTGTTAAAATGGTTTTCGCTTGATCATAGCAATAATTAATGATTCGTTGTTTTTCTTGATCAATCTCATGAGCAATGGCATCACTGTAGTTTGTATCACTATGAAAGTCACGACCGAGAAAGACTTGATCACTGCCACTACCATTGAATTGAACCGGGCCGATTTTATCACTCATACCGAATTCGGTAATCATTTTATCAACGATATTTGTTGCTCGTTGAAAGTCATTTGATGCCCCTGTACTTACATGATCTTTGCCGAAAATAACTTCTTCAGCGACTCGACCACCTAACAGACCTGTAATTCGATCGAGAAGTTCCGGGCGTGTAACGATATAGCGATCTTCTTTTGGTAGCATGACCGCATAACCACCTGCTTGACCACGTGGAACAATCGTCACTTTGTGCACCGTATCCGCTTCATCTAATACCATACCAATCACTGTATGACCACTTTCATGGTAGGCAACAATTTGTCGTTCTTTTTCAGAAATGACACGGCTCTTCTTCGCCGGACCAGCAATCACCCGGTCAATCGCCTCATCAACATCACCCATACTAATGACTGTTTGGTCATGTCTTGCAGCGATCAGTGCTGCTTCGTTTAATAAATTTTCTAAGTCAGCACCAGAAAAACCTGGTGTCCGCATGGCAATTGTTTTTAAATCTACTGTTTCAGCGAGTGGTTTATTACGCGAATGAACTTTTAAAATAGCTTCACGACCTTTAACATCGGGTCGGTCGACAGTTACTTGTCGGTCAAAACGTCCTGGACGTAGTAATGCAGGGTCCAAAATGTCCGGACGGTTCGTTGCTGCCATCATAATAATTCCTTCGTTTGCATCAAATCCATCCATCTCAACGAGGAGTTGGTTTAATGTTTGTTCACGCTCATCATGTCCACCGCCAAGACCTGCTCCACGTTGACGCCCAACCGCATCAATCTCGTCAATAAATATAATACATGGTGCGTTTTTCTTCGCATTTTCAAATAAATCACGAACACGTGAGGCACCAACACCAACAAACATTTCAACAAAGTCAGAACCACTAATTGAGAAGAACGGTGTACCGGCTTCACCTGCTACCGCTTTAGCAAGAAGCGTTTTACCAGTCCCTGGTGGCCCAACGAGTAAGACACCTTTAGGTATTCTTGCACCAACTTTTGTAAACTTTTTTGGATCTTTAAGAAATTCAACAACTTCGACAAGTTCTTGTTTTTCCTCATCAGCACCAGCCACGTCAGAAAAGCGTACTTTTTCTTTGGAGTCATCGTAAAGTTTTGCTTTACTTTTACCAAAGTTCATGACACGACCGCCACCGCCACCACCGCCTTGAGCGCGGGTTAAGAAAAAGAAAAAGATAAGTCCGATTAATAAAAACGGGAGCATCATCGTTAAAAAGCTAACAAATGCGCTCGGTTGTTCTTCTTCTTCGATTAATAAAACACTTTGTTCAGTTGCTAATTTCGTTATCTCAGTAATTGTATCCGGATTATCTGGAACTTGCGCTACAAATGGTTGTTCATCCGCTCGCATGATTCCAGTGATTCGGTATATTTTATTCACGGGTTGCATCGTCATTTCTTCGATTTCCCCGCTGTTAAGAGCTTCCATAAATTGTTTAACATTCAATTCTTCGGAATCGTTATTTTGCCCTGTGACTAAATTAATAATCGAAAACAGGACTAAAAATATAATCCCATAAAAAAAGATGTTCCGAAACCATCGATTCATTGCTTACCTCCTCCCGTGCAGGAAAAACTATAATACATGTTACCACAAGGAAAACTCGAAATACAACTAATTCCCCTTGCAAAAGTAGAGTTGTTTATGTGAACACTTTTATTGCTCATGAATAAATAGTTACTTTCATCAACAAATTTTTATTTTTCATTTTCACTCGTATAAACTTCTTGTTTAAGAACGCCTATATAAGGAAGATTTCGGTATTTTTGGTTATAATCTAACCCAAAACCGACAACAAATTCATCGGGAACTTCAAATCCAATGATATCTGCTTTAATACGGGCGGTTCTTCCTGCCGGTTTGTCTAATAATGTCACAATTTTAATCGAACGGGCGCGACGATATTTAAATAAGTCGACTAAATAACTTAATGTTAAACCACTATCAATTATATCCTCAATAATTAATAAGTCGCGACCTTCTACTTTTGTGTCTAAATCTTTAACAATTTTTACTTCTCCAGATGAACGTGTCCCGCTGCCATAACTAGAAACATCCATAAAGTCCATTTCTAAATATGTATCGATATGTTGAACGATATTCGCCATAAATGGAACAGCACCTTTTAAAACACCGATTACGAGTGGAAATTTGCCATCATATTGTTCGGTCAGTTGTTGACCAATTTCTGCACATTTTTCAGCAATCATTTCTCTTGTAATTAATATATCTGCAATATCATCATGCATCGAGTCACCTTCTCCCTTTAATACTGTTTATATGTTAATTTAATGAAGCACTTGTTGTCGACTGCCACTTTCTGTAATTGACCTTTCTTTAGACCGATTAACCAAACGATCTCATCATTATTCGTCACAACGATCGGCCAATGATCCCGTTGATCATGAGGGATTTTTTCATCGATAAAAATATCTTTAATTTTCTTACGTCCCGCTAAACCATCCCATGACATTCGATCACCCGGTTTACGCCCTCTAACATATAAAGGTAAATCACCTATTGACACGGTGACAATATGAGTAAATTCATCGGCGACATCATCTGACTTTCCATAAGAAGCTCGTAAGATTGAGCCATCTGAAAATGTCACTTCACCGGGTATATCTAGCTTTTTGGGGATAAACAGTTCGTTTGAGGTTGCTTCTTTAAAGTACATCTGAATGTCATCATATGATTTTTCTATAATCAATTGTTGTGGAAAATTAATTTGTACGTAACTTTTATCATTCATTAATAGCTCCTGAAAACTTTCAGCATGTACATATGTTAACTGCTTGGGCAGTTCATCATATAGATAGTTTAATATTAGATGATACATACGTCTTTGTAAAGCATTCGGATGTTTTAAAAATTGTTGTCGTTTAAATGTGATTCGTTTATTTTCTCGATCAACCGTAACAATCGATTGCCACTTATTTTTCGCTTGTTTCGCTAAATATTTCTCATCTTCTTGCAAAGATTCACTCAATCGCTGTAATGTTTGATAAATATTAACATTTTGTTCTTTTAAAAGCGGAGCAATTTGCTTGCGAAAGTAATTTCTTGTATATGATAAATCTTCATTCGAGGGATCAATCATCGGATGTAGCTCGTGTTTTTGACAATAGTCATGAATAGCTTCTTTTGTCAAGCAGAGAAAGGGTCGAATAATGAATCCCGTTGCAAATGGACGTTTGATCGGGATACCTGACAATGCCATGGGGCTCGTTGATCTCGTAAAACTCATGAGCATTGTTTCTAACTGGTCATCCGCATGATGGCCTAATGCTAAATAATCTGCTTGAAAGTGGTTCATTTGTTGACGGAAGAATTGATACCTCAACTCACGCGCAGCAACTTGCGTACTTAATCGTTGTTCGGCTTGATAAGTTTTCACATCAATTTTTGTTTGCACACAATGAATGTCCAATTTTTGACAAAGTTGCTCAACATAAATAACTTCTTGATCAGCTTCTTGACGGAGTTGATGGTCGACTGTTAGAGCGATCACTTGAATATTTCTTTTTTGTCGCTCGTTGCTTAAATAATGAAGTAAAGCGACAGAGTCAGGCCCACCAGAAACCGCCACAAGAATCGTTGTATTATTTTTTATCAATGAATGTTTTTCGATAAATTGCTCAACTTTTTGCACAAACGAACCCCTTTCAACAAAAGACAATCTACTATTATTATACTATAACGTGGCGATAAAAAATAAAAGGTTTAATCAACTTTATAAGTAGATATATGCACTTAGGCAGTAACTAAATGCAACAAGTAAAATAGTCGTTGCTTCACTTAATGATACTTTTTTTCGCTTAATGAGTTGGTTGTCAGGTAACGAACGAATATCTTCTGTTACAGTAATCGCTTTTAAAAATTCAGCTTTCATTTCAGATGCGGTTGTATAAGTTCCAAAAGCAGCTTTTAAAAAGCATTGTTTGTACAAAGTTGCTAGGGGGAGTTGATCGATTTTTGTAATCAATTGCTTTCTAGGTTTATTTGTCCGGCTAAACTTTTCTGGGTAATAAATATGTAAGATAAGCATGACAACGGCAAATAAATCATTACTTTGCTCGGCTTTTTTAGAACCTAACCCCCAGTACGTTACATCAAAAAAATTGACTCGTTGTTGAATATAATCACCGATACGCACGGCATGACTTAAATCATCAAAGCGTACATCCGGTGAATTTGTCATGAACAAATGATCCGCTGTTAACTGACCGATAACAAATCCAGTCTTATGTAATATCGTTAATTGGTCAAGAAGTTGGATAATAATTAATGGCAACCAATGACGTTGCTTACGTTGAAAAAATGTCGTTAAATTAGATCCCTTAATATGTTCCAACACGTAAAATAAATATATATGCCCATCTTCTGCACACCATTCATCAATATCAAGCAAAGAAGGTCCAAGATGATCATCCTGGACCTCATGAATTTCTCGTAAAACGTTTATTTTTTGTTGCATCACTTTTGTCTGTTCAGCTATTTTAAGGATGACATGTTTACCTTTAAATGTACACATATATGTTGCGATGTTTCGATCGGTATTTATTTTTTGTTTAATAATATAAAGATTTTGATTCGTTTTACCTTTTATTGCCGTACGTGTTGGCAAATGATGTAATATTTTCCTGAGAGCTTGCGGCACGTTAAGATCACTCCTAGAAAGATCGTTTAATTTTCACTAACAAGCTTCGCCAAAGGAAAATTTTATATACGAATAACTGACAATTACTAAGTCATTCGTTTATTTAGCCAACATCAGTGATTGCTGCCGATTCTTTCGGATAATGTGGAATACTTGTCCACTCCGGCATATTTTTCATCACTTTCGCCACTAAGATCGTCATATCATCATTAATAATGCCTGATTGTGTGCGAATAACTTCTTCTAAAATAAGATCAGCCATTTCTTGTGGATCTTCTGTTTTAAAATTAAATATTGTTCGTTTAAACCAAACATCTGGATTAACGACATCTTTCGGACCATCAAAAACACCGTCACTCATCATAAATAAATAATCACCTACTTGTAATTGCTTGTTAACGACTTCAAAGTCAAAATGGTTAACAATTCCGATTGGCAAATTACTCGCTTTAATTTGCATAAATTGATCGTGTCGTTTAATAAAACTTGGGGATGAGCCGACTTTTAAAAACTGTGCATGGGCATTGTGTAAATTAACAACCGCTAAATCTAATGTGGCGAACATTTCATCTGTCGTACGTAACGATAAAATTGAATTAATCGACTGAATGGCGATTTTTTCTTGAATGCCCGATTGTAAAATTTGTCGTAAAAGCCTTAATGTTTCCCGGCTTTCTTCGCGAGCACGCTTACCATTTCCCATGCCATCACTAATCGCCAAAGCGTATTTTCCATCATCTACTTCGATCGTTTGGTAACTATCACCAGAAATAACCCCACCACCTTTAGCCGCATGAGCAATCCCTGTTTGAATGACAAACTCTTTTGCCGAACCAAA
>DATGTA010000118.1:0-3084 GCA_035302085.1 Bacillota bacterium | reverse complement strand
AGTAATGTAATCGTCGCCCCAACTTCTTCAATCTTTCCTGCATGATGTGTGACATTTTCTCGTCTTTCTGGATGATGATCATAAACCGTTATATGCAAATGAGCTAAATTTAAATGTTTCGTTAAATGACTGACACGATTTAAAGTGGCAACATCTACAAGAATAAGTTCACTCACTTGTTCCCAATCAATCGTATGATCAAGCACAAATTCAAATGTATCTCGATAAATATTTAAAAAGTTTTTAACGCGGCGATCTTGTTTATTCGATAAAACAACTTGTGCATCAGGGTGGAGTTTTTTAGCTGCTATAAGTGATGCAAGTGCATCAAAGTCTGTATTCATATGTGAAGCAATAATTTGCAATGGACTCTCCCCCTTTAAAATGTGTTTTATAAATGATAATCATTTAATATTATAAAATATGCGCATCAATGGTATCGACAAGATGAACAAGTTGTGGTTTCGTCACTTGAGCATTCGCTCCAACACTTTCACCTTTATGAAATAAATCTTTAGTAATTAACGATGAGAAAATAATTACCGGTATATTTTGTAAGTGACGATCTTGTTTAATATTTTCTGTCAAATGATGGCCATCCATTTGTGGCATCTCAATATCAGTAATGACTAATTGAATATCATCTTGACTGTCTGTTCCTTTTTCTTGCGCAAGCTGTTGCAGAAATTCCCACGCATCTCTGCCATTTTCAAAGAGCTTTAGTTGGTTATATCCTGCTTCTTGCAATGTATCTTGTAAAAGTTGGCGCAAAACTGCTGAATCTTCCGCAATTAAAATCGTCTTTTCTGATCTTTCTCGTTGACCTAATTGTGTGAGTTCATCCTGGGTTACCCCTAATTCTGGATTAATTTCAACAATTATTTTTTCAAAATCAATTAAAATGACCATTTCTTCTTCAATTTCACTATAACCGATGGCATACGTTTGCTCAACATTCGATAATTCATCAGGTTTTTCGATATCTGACCATGACAGGCGATAAATACGCTTAATGTTATGTACGCGAAACGCAATCTTCATTTCATTCATTTCTGCAACGATAAATTTATCATGTTCCGGCGTTTTCGAAGGTGGTATGTTCAAAACACGAGATAAATTAATGAGTGGTATGATATCTTCTCGTAAGTTAATAATTCCTTCAACATACTCATGAGCTTTTGGGACATTCGTAATTTGGATCGGATTAATAATTTCCCTTACTTTCAAAACATTAATCCCAAAAAGGTTATCACCGACATTAAAAACAATTATTTCTACTTCATTTGTTCCACTTTCTAATAAAATTTCATTTTCCTTCATCTTCCACAACTCCCCATTTATGCCATTTGCCTAACTGTAGTAAATCTTCTCAACATTTGATGAGTGTATAAAAATATATATTAAATACTAGATTATTTAGCAAATGATCACTGGACTATTCTTTAATGGCATGTCCAATAATCGTTCATAGTATACCACATATGGCCTGCTTTTGACTTTATTTTACAATGAATTAGGTATTTTCTCATGGTTAAAATTTCGAATGAACAAGCGGTGAGTTAATGATCCTATTAGCTAGATTTATATGTTTTCGATCCCGACACATTTTCATAAAATGACCGATTAACGATGAACTGCAGAATGTGTGGCGAAAGGGATGTATCATTATAAATATGGCAAATTTCATACAAGACTACTAGAAATGATATTTGATTATATTAGATTCATGAATAAGGCGTATTAATCGTGTTATCATAGCAAGTAAGTTAAGTTTATTTCTATTGGTGCAAATTTTAGACGATAAGATATGAACACAAACAATATTAAAACGATCACAAGACTAACTAAAGCGCACACTAACGAATAGTGACAAATTCATCCTTTAATGATTTAAAAAAACAATGTATGATAATAAGACAACTGTCGAATGAAAGGGTTTTTTAATGAGTATTCCAATTATTTATGAAGATAATCATTTACTTGTTGTTGAAAAACCGATCAATATGCCTGTGCAGGAGGATCGAAGCCGGGATAAAGATGTTTTATCAGCGTTGAAAGCGATGATCAAAGTTCGTGATCAAAAACCCGGTAATGTATTTTTAGCGCTTGTTCATCGACTTGATCGCCCGGTTGGTGGAGTGATGGTTTTTGCGAAAACGTCAAAAGCTGCTTCACGATTATCCGATGTTATTCGTCGAAATAAGCTTGGGCGAAAATATTTAGCGGTCGTTCGTGGGAAACCATCGGCCGAAGAAAAGAAACTTGAGCATTTTTTATTAAAAGATCGCCGCCGAAATATCGTTCAAGTCGTGCAATCAAAAAAGAAGCGAGCCCAACGAGCGGTTTTACAATATAAGCAACTGGAAACATTCGATGATTTAAGTTTACTGACGGTCCAATTACATACGGGAAGACCACACCAAATACGTGTACAATTAGCAGCAGACAAACTACCAATTGTTGGCGATCAAAAATATGGCAATGAAAAATCCCCTGGTCAACAAATCGCTTTATGGTCACATGAGCTATCATTTCCACATCCAACAACAAAAGAAATATTAACGTTCAATGCCAAAGTACCTAAAAGCTATCCATGGAATATTTGGCCGACATTAAGTGAGTGATATAAATGCGTTTCATAAAAGCTCTAATCATATTAATAATATTTAATTTTTTCATTGGCTGTACATTAAGTGATAATGAAACGAAAATGAATCATTTATTACATGAAAATCTTGATCCTTTTAATAAGCCACATAAGCAAGTGCCAACGATTGAAGATACTTTTGATATTCAGCAGTTCCATCATAAAGCACCTACGGAATGGGGCGAGCAAGTGACAGGTGTGATAACACGTTTTAAAACAGATCAACAAGAAATGGCCTTGACATTCGATGCTTGCGGAGGTGACTTTGGTAATGGCTATGATGCTGAATTGATCGAATTTTTACAGGAAAAAGAAATACCAGCGACATTATTCATCAATGAACGCTGGATTCAAGCAAATGAAGCTTTGTTTCATGAGCTTTCCAATGATCACTTATTTCAAATTGAAAACCATGGGACAATGCACTTGCCACTGTC
>DATGTA010000117.1:0-2505 GCA_035302085.1 Bacillota bacterium | reverse complement strand
TCGAAGAACGTATGAAACAATTAATTGCTGAATTACAAAACCGTACAGATGTCATTCTTTTCGTAGATGAAATTCATTTACTCGTCGGTGCAGGAACTGCCGAAAGTTCGCAAATGGATGCTGGGAATATTTTAAAACCGGCATTAGCCCGCGGAGATTTACAATTAATCGGGGCAACGACATTAAAAGAATATCGTCAAATTGAAAAAGATGCCGCATTAGAACGTCGTTTACAACCTATAATTGTGAAAGAACCATCACTTGATGAATCTGTACAAATTTTACAAGGTATTAAAGATCGCTATGAACAATTTCATGAAGTAAATTATTCAGATGAAGTCATTGAAGCTTTCGTGACACTATCTGATCGTTACATTCAAGATCGCTTTTTACCGGATAAAGCAATTGACCTAATGGATGAAATTGGCTCACGGTTAAATTTAGCAAATTCATCATCTGATAAACAATCACTTGAAGAGCGAATTAATGAAATTGTTAAAGAAAAGGAAGCAGCAGCTGAACGAGAAGATTACGAACAAGCAGCTAATTTACGTTATCAAGAAATTCAATTACAAAAACAACTCGACCAGGCGAAAGAAAACAAATCAGAAATAACAACCGAAGTAACCGTAGCAGACGTTGAACAAATAGTCGAAGAAAAAACAGGCATTCCAGTAACAAAACTTCAAGCAGAAGAACAGACACAAATGAAAAATTTAGCAAATAACTTAAAAGAAAAAGTGATCGGGCAAGATGAAGCGGTCGATAAAATTGCTAAAGCAGTGCGTCGTAGTCGTGCCGGATTAAAAGCAATCGATCGACCAATAGGTTCGTTTTTATTCGTTGGACCAACAGGTGTTGGAAAAACTGAACTTACGAAAGTACTTGCTGAAGAATTGTTTGGCTCACGAGATTCACTTATTCGACTTGATATGAGTGAATATATGGAACGTCACTCAGTATCAAAAATTATCGGTTCACCACCAGGCTATGTCGGGCATGAAGAAGCTGGGCAGTTAACAGAAAAAATTCGCCGTCAGCCATATTCCATCGTGTTGCTTGATGAAATTGAAAAAGCACATGTAGATGTACAAAATATGTTTTTACAAATAATGGAAGATGGTCATTTAACAGATTCACACGGACGAACGGTTAGCTTTAAAGATGCGGTCATTATTATGACGAGCAACGCCGGAACAGGTGATAAACAAATTAATGTCGGATTTAACCAAAAACACGAATCTGTGACAACACTTGAAACATTAAGTGACTACTTTAAACCTGAATTTTTAAACCGTTTTGATGCGATCGTTTCATTTAACGAGTTAACAAAAGAAAACTTACTCACAATCGTTGATCTCATGTTAGGTGATTTACAAGCAATGGTTGAAAATAATGATCTTAACATTTCAATTACCGATGATGCAAAAGAGAAACTCGTTGAATTAGGTTATGATCCACGATTTGGTGCAAGACCGTTACGTCGGGTCATTCAAGATAAAATTGAAGATCAATTAACAGATTTAATTTTAGACGAAGATCATGTGAAAGATGTATTAGTTACTGTTGAAAATGATGAAATTGTCGTTCAAAAAAGAGCATAAATAAAGAAGAAGCTACCGCTTAAGTATGATGCTGGCAAGTCTTGCTTAAGTTGGTAGCTTTTTCATTTTGTTCAGTTATAAAATTGCTAAATAAAGATAAACTAATAAGAGATATTTTATATTGAAGGTTGATTGCAAAATGTTTGTGAGAAAATTACTTTTTATTATTGGTTTAGTTTGCGGAGTCATTATTTCCTATCCAACACTTGTTATTGCTTATTCTGAGCATATTGAAAGTTTAACAGATGACTTTTTGACCGTTCATTTTATTGATGTTGGCCAAGGAGATAGTATACTGATTAAAACACCTGAAAACAAACATATATTAATCGATGGCGGACCACCAGCAGCTGGTGAAAATGTTATGGCTTATTTAAAAAAACATAATGTCCAAGCAGTTGATTTATTAGTCGCCACCCACCCACACTATGATCATATTGGTGGGCTTGTCAATGTTATTGAGGAAATGCCTGTTAAAAGAATCGTTCATACAGGGATTGTCCACCCAACGAAAACATTTTTTACATATATGTATCAAATTTTTAAACATGCCATACCGATTAATATTCCTGTTAAAAATGAACAGTTATTGAATGAGAAAGATTTATCACTTGAAGTATTAAATAGTGATGCAGCTGATTCATCAATAAATAATGCTTCACTCGTCTTAAAATTAACTTATCATGATGTTGATTTTTTATTAATGAGTGATTTAGAAAAAGATGCCGAAAAAAACTTCCAATATACGAGCTTATTGCAAGCCGATATTATTAAAGTAGCTCATCATGGTTCCAAAACGAGTAGTTCATTAGATTTTCTAAAGCGAGTAGCGCCTGACGTGGCGATCTTAACATACGGTAGGAAAAATGAATATGGCCACCCAAACGAACGGGTCATTGAA
>DATGTA010000116.1:0-12997 GCA_035302085.1 Bacillota bacterium | reverse complement strand
TGGTATTTTAACCGTTTCTTCTTCTTCTTGAATTTCTTGAAATTCCTCAGATTCTTCAAGTCCAACTCGCATCCAATAACCGAAAATAATTAAAACAATACTTCCGATAAATGGCAATCGCCAACCATAAGACATAAATGCTTCATTTGGCATTAATGTCAATAATGAAACTGTAATTGTTCCTAAAAACATACCTAGTGAAGCACCAACAAGAGCGATACTTGCACCAAATGCTTTACTTGATTCCTCAGTGTTTTCTGAAGCGACTAAAACGGCTCCACCCCATTCTCCACCAACAGCAAATCCTTGGATTAACCGTAAACCGACAAGAAGAATCGGTGCCCAAACACCAATTGTGTCATAAACTGGCAAAACTCCAATTCCAACGGTTGCAATTCCCATTAAAACGAGCGTAATCATCAACGCTTTTCGTCGTCCTTCCTTGTCCCCAATATGTCCGAAGTAAACGCTTCCAAGGGGGCGCATGAAGTATGGAATACCAAACGATGCCAGAGATAAAAGTAAACCAACAATAGGATCAAACGTAGGGAAAAATAATTTATTAAATACGATTGATGCTAAAATTCCATATAAAAAGTAGTCATAATATTCGATCGTTGCACCAATTAAACTTGCAACTTGTGCTTTTCTTTCTTGGTCTTTTGTCATAGTAGTTGTTTGATTACTCATGATTAATCCTTCCTCCAATGTAATATCTTAGTTTTTTTATTGTTTTATTTATGATCAATCCCTTCAAATGAATGATGCTCAATTTTGAGCCGTTCAAATTACTTGAGCACACTTAATGTTTCTTGAACGGCTGTCACTGAGCGATTGAGTGCTGATTTCTCTTCGGCCGTTAGATTTAATTCGATAACATTTTCAATGCCTTGACCACCAAGGATTGTTGGCACACCAAAACATAAATCATAGTAACCGTATTCACCATTTAAATAAGCAATGGCAGGTAAAATTTTCCGTTTGTCGTAAATGATCGCTTCAATCATTTCAACAATCGCTGCCGCTGGTGCGTAATAAGCACTACCATCTCCTAAAAGTTCGACAATTTCGCCACCACCTGTACGTGTTCGATCAACGATTGCCTGCAAACGATCTTCAGAGATTAATTTCTCTAATGGTATACCACCGGCATATGAATACCGAATAAGTGGAACCATCTCATCGCCATGGCCCCCAAGAACAAAACCTGAAATATCTTCTGGTGAAACATTAAGTTCTTCGGCTACAAATGTGTTAAATCTTGCGGTATCTAAAACTCCGGATTGGCCGATTACACGATTTTTCGGAAATCCTGTTGTTTTATAAGCAACATAAGTCATTGCATCAACTGGATTACTTAAAACGATAATCATACTATTTGGTGCGTATTTTGCGACATTCTCGGAAATAGTTTTCATAATTTGAGCATTTGTATTGACTAAATCTTCTCGGCTCATCCCAGGTTTTCGGGGAAGCCCCGCAGTAATGACAACCATATGTGCCCCAGTAATGTCCTCATAGTTAGCTGTCCCAGTTATTGTTGTATTAAAACGCTGGATGGGACCCATTTGTAAAAGATCGAGCGCTTTTCCTTTAGTCGGTTTTTCAACTTCTGGTATATCAACTAAAACAACGTCACCTAATTGTTTTTGGGCAATGAGTAATGCGGTAGTAGCGCCTGTATTCCCTGCACCAATGACCGCAATTTTATGTCGTTTAAACATGTTGCATATTCACCTCTAGATTTATCCTCTGTCGTATATATACGTAATATTTCTTATAATTTTCGTTAATAATGTGTATGAGTTTTTTGTTGATCAATAGCCTACGATCATTTATATTTTTTAAGTCTTATTAGGTTGTTTCGTAAGAGTCAACAATACCGACAACCGCAGCGTCAATTGGTGCATTTTGGTCGCCCATCAAGCGCTGGGCAGGTGAACCCTGGGTAATAATGACAAGCTCACCAGTCCCTGCTCCAATTCGATCGACGGCAACAAGTGCATCTTCTTGTTTTTTTTCTTGTAAATTAACCGGTTGGACGATTAGTAATTTTAAATGGTCCATACCTGATTCTTTTTGTGTTGTCCAAACGTTACCAATTACTTTTGCGATAAGCATTTTATTCATCCTTAATCAATATAAGATATCGTGACATTTTTTTCCTTCATGACATCTAGTGCTAACGGTGATATAATTGTTCCTTTTTTTACATGTAATGTTTGGTCTGCTAAATAATCCTGTGATTCAACCCATTCAGCAGTTAGTAATTTATGAGTAAACGTCATTTCGTTCGCTGAACCTTCAGTTACTTTGGGCGTCGATTTCGCTGTTTTTGATACATTACCTAACGTTTCAGCTATTAAATGAGGTTTAATGAATTTAACACCCATATTTGCTAATGTTTTTAAATTATTTTTAAATAATCGGTTATAATAGCTCGGTAACTGTGTAATTTGTAATGTTTGCTTGTCGGCTTGTTTAATACCTGTTAATTGACTGGATGTCACAATTTCTTTTTCTTGCATGAGTAGTGTTATAAAAATATGTGCTAGTGGACTACTTTTAATACCGTTGACAATGCGTGATGAATCATCAAGATCTATTTCTGGTATAACATATGTTTTAAATGATTTATTATAAAATTGATCCCATGTTTTGTCATTTGTTAATGTATATATTTGGCCATTTAACAAATGATCAGTTTTAGTCGTTAGGCTTTGCTCTTCTTGATCACCGATTAAAAGTACATCGTAGGCTATCTCTTTTTGTTTAAGTATCAATAATTGTTCTTGATAGTTTTCTAATGTTAATACATCATCAACAATCCATAATAGATGACTTTTTTGTTTGGGCGGATGTTGTTGATGGTTCATTGATGTCATCAGTTCTTTAACGACAGATCTAACAATTTTTTCAATATCGATTGTTTTCACCACCTAGGCAAATAACATGCCATTTTTGCCAACAACTGCTAGTTCATCACCTGTACGAACGTTAGCTGCATTCCCTTCATCGAGATCTAAATGACAATCAAGTTTGAATTGGTCATTAACACGTACAATCACTTCAGGTAAAATCATCGGTCGATCTGTTAATGTTTTTAGCATTAATGTATCGTGATCATCGACAGAAAATTGTTTGGCTTCATCTGGTGACATATGTACGTGATTTTTAGCAACAATTGTTCCTTTGTCAATAACGACATAACCTTCTGGACCAATGAGTGTTAATCCTGGTGTATTATCAATTGAACCTGATAATCTAACAGGTGGATGAACACCAAGCGTAAAGCCATCTGTTTTAGATATTTCAACTTGTGTTTCTTCACGGATTGGGCCAAGTACGCGAACATTGTTTATAAATCCTTTGGGCCCTAAAATCGTAACTGTTTCTATAGCTGCATATTGACCAGGTTGTGTTAAGTCACGAAATTTTTGTAATTCATAACCTTTACCAAACAACTGCTCAACATGTTCTTCGGATAAATGAACATGTCGATTGGAAACACCTACAGGAATTTTCATCTTTTTATCATTCCTCTTTGTTCTTTGATGTTTTTGTTGTTTTTCATAAATAATATTTATTTTATGATCTCTTAAATAATCAAGAGCCGCTGGAGTGATTTTGTCTCCCTCATGAACGATAAATGGATTAGGAATCCCGGTCAGTTGTTTTTTTCTGAGCCGAGACTCCGTGTATAATGTCATTGTGTTTACTGTTCCTCAAGTTTTGGTAAAATTAATTCAATATCTGAATGAGGGCGTGGAATGACGTGAACAGATACTAGCTCACCAACACCTTCTGCGGCTGCTGCTCCAGAGTCGACGGATGCTTTAACAGCACCAACATCACCTCTGACCATAACTGTAACGAGTCCACCACCAACATGAACTTTTCCAATAAGCTTAACATTTGCAGCCTTTGACATCGCATCAGCTGCTTCTACTGCTCCTACTAATCCTTTAGTTTCAATCATTCCTAATGCGCCTGTTTCTGTATGCATCATTAATTTCCTCCCTAATGGTTAATTTGTTTTAAACATTTAATTCTTTTAAAACGGCTTTAACGATATTAGCAATTTCTGCTTCAGAGACTGCTGTTTCTGAATAGTCATGAACGATTGTTTGTCCAGCTCCTGTCGTTACAGGACGACGTTTTGGTTGCTCAACTTCTTTCGTAGCAAATGCGATTTGTTTATTATTAAGTAAATGTTTAGTCGTAATATTATCAGATGTAATATTATTGCCTGCTGTACCACATCCAAGTGTTAAGGATGGAATAACATTTGTTGCTGCCCCAATGGCACCGAATGTTGTTCCTGCATTTACAATGACGCGGTTTGCTTTTTGTTCTAAACCAAAGAGTTGAACAATATTTTCATCTTCTGCATGTATACCAACTGTATGACCTTCACCACCGAGTGCTAAAATTTCTTTCGTTTTAGCAAATGCCTCTGCCTCACCATCAACAGTATATAATGCAAGCATTGGTGATAGTTTTTCAATCGAAAATGGATATTGAGTTCCAACTTCTGTTTCTTCAGCCACAATGACTTGTGTGTCTTCGGGTATAGCAATTCCTGCCATTTCTGCTAGTTTCTTCGGTGACTGACCGACAATTTCAGGATTAAATCGACCATTAACATAAATGAGATTTTCTAGTCGTTGTTTCTCATAATCATCAACGAAATAGGCACCATTTGCTTCTAAAGCCTCTTTAAAACGACGTTTAACTGATTTTTCAGTAATAACTGATTGTTCAGAGGCACAAATCGTTCCCCAGTCGAATGCTTTACTATGGACAATTTGACTGGCAGCTTTAGATACATCAGCACTTTTATGAACATAAACTGGAACATTTCCTGGTCCAACGCCATAGGCGGGTGTTCCAGAACTATAAGCGGCTTTAACCATTCCTGAACCACCTGTCGCTAAAATGACAGCTGTTTTTTCATGCTTCATTAAATCATTTGCCCCTGCAACCGTTGGGGTTTGAACAGAAGTAATTAATCCTTCGGGTGCACCCGCCTGTTTGGCTGCATCAGCTAAAATTTCAACAACTTTATTCGTACAATTTGCTGCCTGTGGGTGTGGGCTCATGACGATCGCATTTCTAGCTTTTACAGCGATTAGTGCTTTGTAAATAGCTGTCGATGTCGGGTTTGTCGATGGAATGATAGCTGCAACAATACCGACGGGTTCAACGACTTCCCATACTTTATCTGTTTCATTTTTATGAATGATGCCTACTGTTTTTTCATCGCGAATCGATTCATAAACATCTTGAGCTGCGAATAAGTTCTTCGTTAGTTTATCTTCTTCTTTTCCATAGCCTGTCTCATCGACAGCTAATGCAGCAAGTTTACCAGCATTTTGCTTAGCCGCATGTGCCATTTTATGAACAATTTGGTCAACTTGCTCTTGTGACATTTCTAACATCGCTTCTTGAGCTTGTTCTGCTTTATCGAGTAAATCTCTTACTTCTTGAATTGACGCTAAATCTGCATCTAATCTCATTAACTATCGCCACCTTCCTTAGAGCTAATCTTCATGATATGTTCGATCAATTCATCTTTTCGTAAGTTTTTTAATTCATTGGTTTTCAAAGTGTTCGTTTTAAGTGATGAAGCGAGATCTCTTAACTCAGCAACCGTTTTTTTCTGATATTGAGCAACAGTTAAAGATTTATCTTCCTTTTCATCAATAGGTTTTGTTTGTTGCTCTTCTTTAGGCTTTGCTTGCTTTTTTTGCAAGACTTCTTCACCTAAAATCATTTTTAATGTATTTGCATCAGGTCTAGCGATGACATGTTTTCCGTGTAACATACCTACCCTTTCTGCTAGTTCTGCACCTACTTCAACAGCAACTTTAACAGAAGCAACATCACCTACAATGTAGATCGTTACAATTCCTGCATCTGCCCCTTGGTATGCTTTTAAAGTTACATCTGCTGTTTTTAAGGCACCGTCTAAAGCTGCGACTAATCCAGGAAATCCAACGGTTTCAACCATACCTAATGCATAATTAACTGTTTTCATTATTTGTCACCCCATAGATTAATCGCCATTTTGTAAACGCAAATTAATTTTTGGTATGAGCTGATCTAATTGGCCAATGTGATCAATGACATAATTAGCGCCAGCTGCTTTAAAACGTTCTTTGACATCTTCCATACGCTCAAACAGTTCATCTGGGTCCATATTATTTGCTTCTTCTTCGGTTAGTCCCATTTCACTGCCGCCAAGAACGACTCCTACACTCCATGCTCCAGAGTTTACCCCTTCTTTGACATCACTGATCGTGTCACCGACTTTAATAATATGTTTCATCGGATACACTCCTAATGCCATAGCGTTCATATAAACCATCCATGGTGCTGGACGTCCTTGCGGTAAATCATCAGGTGTTACGAGATTATCAGGTTCATAGCCTAATTTTTTCGCCCCCGGTGCGACAACATCCATCATCTCTTGTGTATAACCAGTTGTTGAGCCTATTTTTATACCTTGAGAACGTAACCGTTTAATGAGGTCAAGGACTCCAGGAATTGGCGTACAATAGTTTGGTAGAATTTCGAATAATAATGGTTCAAAACGAGCATATAGATCATCAACATCTTTTGTCGTTGGCTCTTGACCATATTTGTCTTTCCAAAGACCTTTAATTCGGTCCATTTGTAACATGGCGTGAATATGGTCCCATTTTAATGTTCCCATTGGTTCACGTGCTTCTTCTTCAGTAACTTCAATATCTTTTTCTTTGAAAATCTCAATAAAAACATCTAAAGGTGCAAAACAACCGTAATCAACCGTTGTTCCTGCCCAGTCAAAGACTACTGCTTCAATTTGTGGATTTTTGTTATCCAAAGCTTCTGCCTCCCTTAAACATAAGTGGATCCATCATATAATATTTTTAAAATAACTATCATTATTCGCAACGATCTATCTGAAATCGTAAATTTTGGTTATGACATAAATATTTAATGTTTATAAACGTTATCATTAATCGTTTTCAGATAAATGTTTGTTCTATGTACGGTTTGTGTAGATTAATTGTTTCTACCAGTTGACATGTATATGACCTATTGCGAATGTAGTTTACGTTAGATGTTAGAATGACTTGCATAGAAAATTGTCATGGAAAACTAATTGGTTCCGCTCATCAATAAATCTAAAGCGAATTCATTGCACTCATTTTTATGAGTTATATAAAGTGGTAACTTTTTTATAAGCGGTTGGGATAACCGTTCGGTAAGCAAAAATTGTTAACGAGTCATAACCATGGCACAGAGAAACTCATGTAAGTAAATGCAACCGAATATAATCAACATATGGAATCAGACATTTATAAACAATTGCTTGATTTGATGAGCGTTTCCAATTAATTACAGATTAAACTGCCTATGCAAATTTCAATTCTATTCGTTACTTTAACATACATTTTCTTCTTTGTCATTGTTTTTGACATAAATTTTATTTTTTTAGTTTGTTTTATCTTTGTTTTATCGTTGTTTATCATTTTGTTTACATCATTATATCGTTATCACAACTGTTTTGCTATCGTTTATGATATGTTTGTATAAATAAAGTAAAATTAATTAAGTCACTTATCAGTATTCTTGTCAAAATATGGTATAATTTAAGCATTGAAGCAGCATAATTAATGAAAAATACGATTGTTTAAGCAATCTATTAATAAGTATTTCAAAGCAAAACAAACGAAGCATCAACAATTATCTACTATATAAAGGATGTGTGATCGATGTCGCTAGCGAGTGTTGGCAGAAAAAGAAAAATTATAGATCAATTAAATAAAGATGGAAAAGTTATTGTAAAAGAACTTGCGGAAGAATTAGATGTGACAACAGAGACTATTCGTAAATATTTAGATGATTTACAAGAGGAAGGTCAATTAGTAAAAGTATACGGTGGCGCCATTGCACCGCCGAAAAATGAAATTGAACTTCCTTCATTTGATCGTGAAGTGATGAATAAAGAGGCAAAAGAAAAAATCGCCAAGGAAGCTGTCAATTTAATTAATGATCATGATGTGATCGGTATTGATGAAGGGAGTACGCCATTTTACTTAGCAAAGTACTTGGAAGGAAAACATCATTTAACGATCGTTACCCCTTCGATTAATTCATTGAATGTATTAATGCACGCCATAACGAATGGATTATTTACGGGTAAAATTATTTTTATCGGTGGCGAAGTTGACGTACAACACCAACGTGTATCTGGCGAGCTTGCTTTGACGATGCTCGATAATATTTTTGTCGATAAATTTTTTCTCTCAGCTGATGGTATATCAGAAAACGGCATTGTAACGAGCCATGATGTTTCAAAAGGTAATATTACTAAAGGGATCATGCATCATGCGAATGAAAATATACTACTTATTGACGAAACAAAGCTCGGCAAGCGGGGGCATTATCGAATGGCAAATCTAGAAGAATTAAATACGATTGTAACAGATGAAAAACTATCCACTGAATGGACTCGATTATTTCATACACATCATGTTCAATTAATCTCTGTTTAAATATACTTCTATCCGACCTTTAAAAAGACGAACAATAACTTAGATGAGTGATTGAGATTTATGTTCGTCTTTTTAAATAATCTTCTGTATAATAAATAACCTCATGTTTTTTAAAAAACTCTAGTCTAGGTTCCAATACACCCCTAAAAACAAACTAAAACAAATTGATAACAATTAATAAAACTAAAAACATGTTTTTATGCTTCACAAAGTAGGAATTAAATGATATTATTAGTGCGTATAATCATTTAAATTAATGAATTTAAACGTCAATGCATACACTAATAAAAACTATTTTTTATTTACTCCACAACATGTAAGCTAGTTTATTATAACCACAATTGCCATTTGATACTGTTAACGTTTACAATTTCACCTTTTTTCAAAGAACTAATAAGAAGACCATGTTTAACAATTGTTATTAAAGGTATCAAAATAAATAAAGTTTTGAGGTGAGCATTATGCTTATACGTCAGACGTATCATACTGAAAAGCGCGATGAGATCAAATCGCTAATTCTCGATATTGTCAATCACCTGCAATCAATGACTGAACACTTTGAGCAATATTTTAAAGAACCAACGAAAGAAGCTAAAGAATTTATTTTAAAAAATGAAAAATATGTTAATAAGAACGAAAAAAAGATTGAGCAATATATTTTAGAAGTTTTTTCCTTGGAACAATTAAATGTCCACGAGATTAAATGGCTTTTAGCGATGAATCGATTAATTCGTGAGCTAGAGCGAACGGGCGACTATTTAATAAATATTATTACATTAAGTAATGTCGTTGATACAGACATTTTACGACCGGTTATTATGGATTTTTTCACTTATGTAAAAGATATGATGCAATGGTTAAGTGAAGGTATTCAGCAAAATGATGTTAATTTACTAACAAAAGTTGTCGACCATGACCGTCACATAAATGCCTTAAATAAAGAGGCTTACCGTGATGTCGCTAGCCAATTACATGACCAAAAAAGTGTTTCTGAAGCTGAATTAAAATCTGTTGTTATTAGCCGATTTCTCGAACGTGTTGGCGATCACCTCGTCAATGCTGCTGAAGAATATTTACAAACCATTCAATAAATTTTAAGGGTGATCAAAAGCAATGTTCTAACAAGAGAGGAATTTAAACATGTTAGCTAGTATATTAGGATTTTTCGGTGGCCTCGGAATCTTCCTTTACGGAACGAATATTTTAAGTAAAGCTCTACAGAAAATTGGGGCCTCGAAAATGCGAACATTTCTTGCAACAATTACAGACACTCGTTTAAAAGCCGTTTTCAGTGGGATCGCTGTTACATTTTTCTTACAAAGTAGTACGGTAACGAATATTATCGTTGTTGGACTTGTCAGTGAAACGATTATTTCACTCGCACAAGCCTTTGGAATTGTTCTTGGGGCAGCGATCGGCACAACATTAACTGTACAAATTTTAACGTTTGATATTTCACAATATGCTTCAATATTTATTTTTATCGGTGCGATATTATCAATTTTTGTTAAACGAAATCATTGGAAGTCGATTGGAAATTCATTATTAAGTATTGGGTTTATCTTTTTTGGTATCGGCCTTATTACGTCTTCGTTAGAACCGATGAGCGAACATGAAAGTGTTCTCCAGTTTTTATTAAACTTATCAGATCAACCAATTTTATTTTTAATTATTTCAATGTTATTAACTGCTCTGATGCATAGTAGTGCAGCAATTATTATCATTGGAATTGCTTTTGTCGCTTCAGGTGTTCTTACATTACCTGATGTTTTACCTCTCGTTTTAGGGGCAAATATCGGATCAACAATTCCAGTTGTTATTTCGAGTTTAGCTTCACGTTTAGAAGGTAAAAAACTTGCTTTATTTTACTTTGTTTTAAAAACTGTCGGGGTCATTATCGTTTTCCCATTACTCTTTTTACTCGTTGATTTTGTTGAGCTGTTACCGGGAAGCCCTGAGCGACAAATCGCCCATTTTCATACGTTATTTAATATTGGGATCGTCATATTGTTTTTCCCATTTCTAGCCCAGATTGCTACATTGTTTTACCGACTAACACCAGCGAAAGTTAAGGAATCAACATTCGCTGTCGAGTTAGATGAATCTCTATTAAAAGTTCCAGAAGAAGCTTTAATCCATAGTCGTAAGGAAATTTTAAGATTAGCTGAAATGGTTTATGAGCAAATGATTTGCCAACTATCAAACTTTGTTGAGGGAACCGTTGATCAAGAGACAATTTATGATGTCGAACAAACCATTGATGAATCATATGTTGACATCCAACAATATTTACTCAAACTTGGGCAAAGTGATTTAACAAACTTACAATCGACGGCAGAAGTGAAAATGTTAAATATTTTAAATGATATTGAACATATTGGCGACATGGTCGTTCGCTTTATCGATAAAGCTAGTGAAATTGAAGATAAAAATATTGAAATCAGTTCAATGGATCGTGAACAACTTAAAAAAATGCTTAAATATATTAAAATGACTTATGAAAACTCATTAAATGCGTTTAAAAATAATGATTTAGACATTGCTAAAGAAAACATTCAACTACAATCAGAAATTACTCAGTTCGAAAAAGATATTAAATTTGAACATTTTAATCGATTAATTAATAAACAACAATATAACCCTGATATTAGTGCTGTTTATTTAGATACAGTTAACCAACTTTTTCAAGTTTATCATCATACGATAAATATTTCGCGCACCGTATTAGGATTAATTTAAACAGTGAGTTGAATCCTCTTTCTTACGATAAGAAAGGGGATCTTTTTTCATGAAAAAAACTGCTACTCACTATTCATGAGTTAGCAGTTTATTATCATGATTCCACTAAGTAAAAACGCTTCCAGCCTTTATATATAATAATTTATTCTTTCCAGTACATACTCTCTTCAATTGCTTTGAGTAATTCTTTAATTTTATCAGGTGTAATTTGCCCGATATTTCCAATTCTAAATGTATCTAAATTGGTTACTTTCCCTGGATAAATAACAAATCCTTTAGCCTTTAATCGTTCGTAAAATTCTTCGAACGTAAATTTATCTGATTCTGGAAAATGAAATGATGTAATAATTGGTGATTGATCTTCTTCAGGTAAAAGGACTTTAAAACCTAACTTTTGCATTCCTTCAGACAACGTTTTTTGGTTATCACGATACCGCTTAGCCCGTGCAGGAATGCCCCCTTCTTCTTCCAGTTCTTCTAATGCTTGAGCAAATGCTCGAACGACGTGTGTTGGTGAAGTGAAACGCCACTTTCCATTTTGTTCTTCCATCGTTTTCCATTGATCATATAAATCTAAGGACAATGAGCGAGCATTTCCTTCAGTTTTGGCAAATTCTTCTTTATTAACAATCGCAAAACCAAAGCCTGGAACACCTTCAATACATTTATTCGCACTGCTCACGATATAATCAATACCAAGCTCATCAATATCCATCTCAACACCGGCAAAACTACTCATCGCATCGACGAAAAAGATTTTATTGTACTTGTTGATAATTGGTGCAATTTTTTCAAGGGGGTTGAGACGACCTGTCGTTGTTTCACAGTGTACGACCGCTACATGTGTAATATCTTCATCATTTTTTAATGTTTCTTCGATTGCTTCCAAGTCTGGTGCAGATACTTCTCCACTATCATGAATCACATGATTAATTTGTAAATGTTTGGCAATTTCTGCGATTCGGTAACCATAGGCACCATTTGCAATAATAAATAATTTCCCATCTTCTGGAACTACTGTGCCGATCATCGACTCTACGACAAACGTTCCACTACCTTGCATTAAAACAGCAGAGTATTTATCTCTGTTTTTCGAAGCTAATTTCACAAGCTCCTTGCGGACGCCTTGTACGATATTGTTGTAATCATCGTCCCACGTACACCAATCTTTCATCATTGCTAAACGAACACCATCGCTCGTCGTTAACGGACCAGGTGTTAATAATAAGTATGGATTGTTTGCAAAATCATATTTTGTCATGTTTTTCATCCCTTCAGTATGTTTAGTCTATTTCGTGCCCAACTAAGGAATCACAATTAAATAATAGCACATTTTATATTGAATGTGTATAAATTAAACTTTGTTTACCTGTTTTTATTTGGTTTTAGTTATTATTGTTAGTTTAATATAACTGTGTTCATTTGATATCGTTATATTTTATAATGAAATTTTAATTAATCGACATACAATTAAAATGGAATGGCTAATGATCAATTAAAACAACTAAAACCATTAAATAGTGGAAATAAACAAACCAAATGGTGTATAATAAAAACATAAGAGCAATTTGTAAGCGATTTATACATGCTGTAAAAAGGAGGTCATACATATGGCAACAGATTCTGGTGCATTAGGAATGATTGAAACACGAGGATTAATTGGATCCATCGAAGCTGCTGATGCAATGGCAAAAGCTGCTAACGTAAAACTT
>DATGTA010000115.1:0-5964 GCA_035302085.1 Bacillota bacterium | reverse complement strand
TATAGCACTAGGAAATCCATTCTTCATGTATTGTTAAGTTATTTACCTACTCAACATCTCATTCCAAAATTAATTTATATTAAATTCCCACAACTTTTTTCAAATCCAACGGCTATACTTATTGATATTTTGATGGACAATCGATACGATAATAATAGAACCTTACTTACGTCACTTGTCACTATCAATTATTAATTCAACGATTTTAAGTCTCTTTGAATAAACAATTATTAACTGAGGTGAACGTTTATGAAACTGATATTTATCATTCTACTTCTCGGCTTAATCATATTTCTAAATCTTGGACTTTTCATTCCCTCATTGACACAAGTTGATGAAGACGATATTCGGAAAAACTTACAACAATTAAAAAAGTATACATGGTTCCAAAATTTGCTCAACAATGAAGCGTATAAACAATTAATCGTTCATGATCGTGATACTAGAAAGTTCATCGGTAAATTGAACCTTCACAAACTGGCCAAAAAACCATTTCAAATCAAATATCAACAAAAGCTAGAAGACCTATTAGAACAAAAGGCAAATAAATTAGCCTAACGATTAAATGTCGATTGATCGTCTAGAAATTTAACCATTCAAAAGAGCAGTCCATTGAAATATGCAATGGACTGCTCTCTTTTCAGGAAAATGTATTAAAAACACGCCTGTCAATTATTTTCCGATTTTAAAGCATCGATGATGTTAGCTTTTTTCACTTTGGCACTTGAATAAAGCATCGCTAGTCCGACAATGACAAAGACAGCAACAATGACACTAATGATACTTCCCCAAGGCCATTCAAAAGGATATTCAAAGGCCCCTGCTAATTCACGATAAATAATAAACATAATCCCAAAACTTATTGGTAAGCCAAACAACAATGCTTTAATCCCATAAAACAAACTTTCATAATTAATCATTCGATTAAAGCCTTTTGGTGTCATACCTATCGATTTCATCATTCCAAGCTCCCGAGTTCTTAAGGAAATACTCGTTGAAATCGTATTAAATATGTTTGCGACTGAAATCAACGTAATAAGTGTAATAAATCCATACGTAAAAACAGAAATAATTAATATAAGTCCTTCTTCCTCTTGATGTATTTTCGAAGGATTATAAATATACATATGCGGATCGACTATCTTTTCTAATTGTTCATGTGTTTTCATTGGGTCTGAGCTTGAGATAACATACTTTGAATGTGGTTGCATGTCATATGTTTCGTTTAATTCATGAAATACTTCTTCAGATATAACGACTTTTAAATTTCGAGCATCCGTTGGTAAGCTTACACCATGTGGTCGTTGATCAGTTAATGCAGCAATTTCAATCTGATCAATTTCAACATCCTTATCAATTTGCCAATCGTAATAAAAAAATTTTAATTGATCACCAGGTTCCATATTAACGGGAGTAATTTTTCCATATTTCTCGCCATGATTTGTCGCTTGATTAATAACAATTCCACTTAATTGATCTTGATCGACTAATGTATCATAGGAAATCCCTACCTCATCAGCATACGTTTGTAAAGTTTTTTCATCAACTATGCTTAATGCAACATATACTAACGCTTCACCATCGATCACTTCATCTTTAATTGACTGATGAATTTGTTCTTCTGTTAAGTAAGTCTCAACAAAAACATATGTCAATTGACTTAATTGTGTCACCTCATCCATCAATTCGATCGATTGTTTAAGTTCATCATTAAAGCCACCATCATCGAATGATTGATCAACAGTTAGATCATAATTTTCATCACTTATGGCAATATTTGATGTCACTCGCATTTGGTCAGTTAAAAATGAAACAGTTAAAAATAAAATAATACTAATGACTAGCGAAAAAACCGTTGCATAATATCGTCGTTTATGACGTTTTAAATTTTTTAAAGCAATTTCTGCTTCAATACCAAATATTTTTCGAGTAAGCTTTGATGTTTTGACCTTTTTACGGGTTAATTTAATATCCTTGGACTGGCGAATCGCATCAATCGCCGATATTTTTGACGCTCTCAAAGCCGGGATATATGCTGAAATAAAAATAGTTAACGTTGCAATAATTATTGCGATAATAACTGCCAATGGTGTCACTGAAACGGCTAAATCGGTTTTAAAGTCGCCGAGATTTTGTAGGGTAGGATTAATTAAATAAAGAGTGATCGCTATTCCACCTATACCACTGATAATGCCAATTGGTATGCTAATAATCCCAATAACGACCCCTTCAAATAAAATTGAGTTTCGTTTTTGTTGCTTTGTTGCCCCAACACTTGATAACATTCCTAAATACCGTGATCGTTCAGAAACAGATATCGCAAACGCATTGTAAATAAGAGATATTGAACCAATTATAATAACCGTCATAATTATCGCCGAGACGGAATAAATGGCCCCTAGTAAAAACTCATGATCGGTAATTCCATAATAGCGAAGTAAGTTGTTATTTGGCTCCACATCATTAATTTGTAAAGTCTTGCCTAAATCGATTGCTTGATTCAGTGTCTCTCGTTTGACATTGTTCCAAACAACCGATAGATCTGCCGGGTCTGATGCAGAAACATTTGTTTCAGATACATATGATAAAGCGGTAAATCCAGGTGCCATGATTGGTTCCCATGCGGGCCGTTGCATAATACCAACAATTGTATAGTCGGTCGATGTTGTTGTTTCGATGTCTTCCAACATTTCATCATCATCGAATAGCAAGCCGGATGTTTGTCCTAAATGAACGTCTGATAAATCTTGATCGGATGTTATGCGTTCCCCAATATCAACGGTCAACTGATCATCAATTGCTAAGTCAACTTGCCCGTTCGTTAACATATGTTCCGAAACAAGTAATTCATTCCCATTTTCGGGTAATCGTCCTGCCATTAGATCAATCGGCATTTGTTTAAAACCGATATCATTATATTGTTTAATATACATATACGGTTTGGCAGGATTTTTACTATCTTCTAAAGGTGCATAACCAAGTTCTCGTGAGATGATAATTTTATCCGTTAACTCATCATTTTCAATCGCTTGTAGTTGATCATGATCGACATCTTTATACGTTATATGCCACTCACCTTCATTAGCGATATGTTCACTTTTGGCGAAATTCAAAAATGAAGTCGCAAGTGTTGTAACAGCAGTAATCATTGCAACAGAAATAATGATACCGATCATCGTGACGAGTGTACGGCGTTTATTTTTCATCATATGACGCCATGTGAGTCGATTCACAATATTCACGGACGGACCACCTCATCGTTAAGCACTTGACCGTCCATGATTGTGATAATCCGATCCGCTTGCAAGGCAATGCGCTCATCATGTGTAATCATAATAAGCGTTTGCTTATATGTGCGATTAAACATTTTTAATAAATCGATAATTTCTTTACTCGTATCACTATCTAAATTTCCTGTCGGCTCATCCGCTAACATTAATGTCGGCTGGCTCATCGTCGCTCGCCCGATCGAAACTCGTTGCTGTTGTCCCCCTGATAATTGATTCGGTAAGTGATTTAACCGATCATTAAGCCCTAACATTGTCACAATATTATTAAATTGTTGCTCATCAACTTGATGGCCATCAAGTAGCAATGGCAATGTCATGTTTTCTTCGACGGTAAGAATAGGTAATAAATTATAAAATTGATAAATAAGACCGATTTGGCGGCGGCGAAAAATGGCTAACTGAGTTTCATTTAACTCATAAATATTTGTCCCATCAACAAATACCTTGCCACTCGTTGGTCGATCCACCCCACCCATCATATGCATTAAAGTCGACTTTCCAGATCCAGATGGTCCAATAATCGCAACAAATTCACCTTTGTTTACAGATAAGGAAACATTATTTAACGCTTTAACTTCTGTTTCACCTTGACCATACACTTTAGATAAGTTTTCTATCTTTAAAATTTCCATTACAAATACCTCCTCGATGATTCTTAAATTTATCGTATCGTTCTAAAGTGACAGTCCGGTGAATAACCAAATGACAATTTTGTCACTTACGCATTAATCACTCAAACTTTAACAAGATTTTTATCGTAAAACTTCACGCTAAATTGTGTGCCGTGACCTTTTTCACTTAAAACCTCAAGATCACCACCTTGGTCAGTAATGATTCGATACGCTAATGCAAGACCAATTCCAACACTTTGATCACTAGCATGTTTTCCCTTGTAAAATCGTTGAAAAATATAAGGTAAATCTTCTTGTGCAATACCAGGACCATTATCAGTTATTAATACTTCGGTATATAAAACATTTTCCTTAAACGAAATCACAATTTTTTCTTTTTCAGGCGTATGTTCAATACAATTTTTTAAAATATTAATAAATGCTTCTTTCGTCCATTCTCGGTCATTGATGAGTGAGATTTCTTCATCACCCTCCACAGTGACCGTCTGTTGCTTTACATCTATGGGGACGCTTAGTGATTCAACTGATTGCTTAAGTAATTTATTTAAATTAACGGAATCACGCTTAAATTGTACGGTTCCACTATCAAGTTTTGACAGTTTTAAAAGAGATGTTACAAGCCAGTTTAATCGTTCGAGTTGCGTATGAATATTTTGGATAAATTCACGGCGTTTTTCCATTGGCAAATGAGGCTCGTCCAATAAGTCAGCCATTACCACCATTGATGTAAGAGGTGTTTTTATTTGGTGTGAAATATCAGAAATAGCATTTGTTAAGTGATGTTTATTGCTTTCTAAATGTGCGGTATGTTCAGATAAAATAGTTGTCACTTTATAAATTTCATTTTTTAAAACACTTAATTCACCTTCAGCATTGTCACGAACATCAAGCGAGTAATTGCCACTACTAATTTCTCGTAAATAATTGATAAGTTTTTCAATTTCTCGATATCTCCACCGTGTAAAGATCAAACTCACTAAAAGAAGTACGGCTACAACTGTTAAAATAAGCCAACCGGTATGATTAGACATGAAAAAACCGCTAATAATAGCGATTAAACTAATGACACCCTTGATTATAAACAATATACGGATTTCTCGATTGCGTAACACAATTAGTCGCCTACCTTATAGCCGAGTCCACGAATCGTTTGAATAATTTGCGGATTTTTCGGATCATCTTCTAATTTTTCTCGTAATCTTTTAATATAAACCGTCAATGTATTGTCATTAACAAAATCACCTGCCACATCCCAAATTTGCTCGAGTAACTGTTCACGGGATAAAATTTGCCCATAGTGATTGGCAAATGTTAACATTAAGCGATATTCCAATGCTGTTAAATGAATGTCAACACCATTTTTATAAACAGTTCCTTTGAGCGTATTTAATTGAATATCTTTGATCGTAAACACCGTTTTTGTATCTAATTGTTTGTTGTAACGTCGCATAACTGATTTAATTCGTGAGAGAAGTTCACGAATCCGAAATGGTTTTATCATATAATCATCTGCGCCCATATCCAGTCCCATCACAACATTGACTTCATCATCCATGACGGTTAAAAAAATAACTGGAATGTCGCCCCGTTCTTTCACGAGACGACATAAATCATATCCACTTCCGTCTGGAAGCGATAAGTCAAATAAACATAATGTTATATCATCGTATTGCTTGTCAATTGTTTTTTTAGCTGAGTTAAAATTATGACAAACAATCGTTAAATAACCCTCCTGTTGTAAAGAATATTCCAATCCAGTCGCAATTGTATGGTCGTCTTCTACGATTAAAATGTTCATATCTCTATCTCCTACTAACTATTTTAAATGAGTTATGGTATTTTTTATCCATTATAACATTTAACCGACTAATTTCTATGAACCGTTTTATGTGATTCGTTTATATAAAACTATCTTTTGTTTTTAAAACATTTTGTAATCCTTGAGCAAGCATATTAAAAGTAAATATCGTAACAGTCATAGCAAAAGCCGGCCAAAACGCAATCCAGATTGGCCCACGAATATCCATAAACGCATTCGCTAA
>DATGTA010000114.1:0-7792 GCA_035302085.1 Bacillota bacterium | reverse complement strand
CGGTCTTTGCAGTAAATAATCTTACAGACTATGAAGGTGAAGTTGCCGAGTATACACGTTTTGGGGCAGAAAATGAACTACAACTGTCTGAAATAGAAGCATCAGATAACTCTATCAATATAAAAGGTACTGTTGCTCAAGCATATAGTCACGATAAAGTGCTCATCGAGATTCGACAAGACTCAGATGTTGAACAAATCGCCTGGCCGATCAATGACTTTACATTTTCTGGCGAAGTGCCATTATACTTTGATGAGGGTGCGCATGAAATACATATTCAGTTACATAATGAAGCAGATGATTATTATTATTCAAGTAGCATTATTCACGTTGAGAAAAAGGCTGATAAACAATTTGCTTCGGTTGAAACATATACGGATTATTTTTCAAGCGGTGTTATATTAGAGCAACCAACATGGAGTGAGGCAAATGATTTATCGGAGCAAACGTATAAAATAAAAGGAAAAATTGATCCAGAAAAAACCTCTGAGCAACCGATTGAACATATTATTGTTACGATGACATATTTAGACGAGGATTTGGAGTCAGGTTATATTATTCCTGTTGAAAATAACACATTTGAGGATGAAGTTTATTTTCGTTTCGGTCCAGGAACTTATGACGTGAAAATAAATATACCTGATCATGAAAAAACGGATCAATCTATGTTTTATTACCGAACTATCGCTAAAATGACACATGATGTTTCTAAGATACCTGATGAGCGGGATTTACTCCCATCACGGGGCATTGAATCAACGGATCCAACAATAGTCGCAAAAGCAGAAGAAATTACAGCTCATTTAAACAGTGAACGTGAAAAAGCAAAAGCGATTTATGAATTTGTTGCTAAAAATATTGCTTATGACGTTCATAAAGCGGAGGCAGATTTGTTTCATGTGAGTGATAGTGCCTTGTCAACATTACATGCAGAGAGTGGAATATGCCAAGATTACGCATTTTTAACGACAGCACTGCTACGGGCGATTGGTCTTGAAGCTCATTATGTAAGCGGTCATGCCGGTGATCGTCATGCATGGGTTGAAGTAAAAGTTGATGGAGAATGGATTGAAATGGATCCAACATGGGGAGCGGGTTATGTTTATGAAGGTGAATTTTATTTTGAATATAATGAAACTTATTTCGATCCTGACCCACATACTTTCCAACAAACACATACACGAGAGGAAATTATGTATTAATGAACTGTATCGCATGATTCAGTCCTAGAATGTGGCAATAGCCAATGGTTTAAAGCTACTTAATATATTGTAAAGCCATTTACACAAAATTATAGACGTGATCCGCACCATTGCTACATGACTGATGCATCATGTTAACATTTTTAAAAGACAAAATAATAAAGTATGATCTACTTATATTAACAGAACCCACCGGAACACCTCTTTACTATGCGTGCGCTGGTGGGTGTTTTTATATTTAGATCAATTAAAACATTGACATTAAAAGCTGCTCTGTTATATATTATAGTAAAGAAGTTCAACATAGTTGAATATAAATAAACTAACTTTAATTTATAAATAAGTGAAAGCGTATTCTTGATGATTGATTTTAAGCTTGAAACTTCAAATGAGGAGGCTGAGATTGATGAAAAATTGGCCAAAGTTCGTTCAAATTAAAGAAGTCGGTCCACGAGATGGTTTACAAAATGAACAACAGTGGGTGACGACACCTGATAAAGTGCGCTGGATTGATATGTTGTCAGACGCTGGTGTATCGGAAATTGAATATTCATCATTTGTTCATCCAAAATGGATCCCACAGTTAGCTGATGCCAAGGAAGTCGGCCACCAAATCAAGCGAAACCCAAACATTCGCTATTCTGCCCTTGTACCTAATATGATCGGTTTAGAAAATGCCTTAGAAGCAGGTATTGATGGGGCTTCAGTTTTTATGTCTGCGACTGAAACTCACAATCAAAAAAATATTAATAAATCAATTGATGAAACATTCCCTGTCTTAGAAGAAGTGATTGTTGAAGCGAAGAAGGCTGGTAAACATGTGACAGGTTATTTGTCGACTGTCTTTGACTGCCCGTATGAAGGACGTGTTGATGTTGATCAAGTCATTCGCATCAGTGATCGTTTGTTTGAACTCGGTATTGATGATCTGTCATTAGGCGATACGATTGGAACGGCGGTACCATCTCAGGTCGAACAATTACTTGAAGAAACTTTACAACGTTATTCCAAAGAAAATATTATTTTGCATTTTCATGATACACGTGGCATGGCTATTGCCAACATTATGACCGCTATGTCTTATGGAATCTATCGTTTTGACAGTACAGTTGGTGGATTAGGTGGTTGTCCATATGCCCCTGGAGCCGCGGGGAATGTCGCAACAAATGATGTGCTTTATTTATTGCATGGTATGGGCATTCAAACAGGTATTCGTGAAAAGAAATTACAAGAAGCGGGACTTTTCATTCAAAGTAAATTAGGAAAAATTTTGCCAAGTAAATCACTCGTTTATGCAGCGAGCCAACAATAAAACATTGCCAAGCAAGTAAGTCATCACTTTTCCAATTAGATGATGTGTACCTCTAGCGTTAGACTAAACATCTAATGCTAGAGGTAATTTGTATTTTCAAAATATTGCTATAATCCATAGATGTCAAAGATAGATACTTGTTAAAACTTCACAGACGTAACCATTTCATCTATCTTGACGGAAAACCTTCTCTCACTTATGATAAAAGCATTACATACGTTCGAGGAGGAGAGGGGAATTACGCTTAATCTAGAAAGTATTGGAACTAAAATAAAACAAGCCCGTTTACGCTTAAAAAAAACACAACAACAAGTGGCTGAGGAATGTGGCATCTCAAAAAGTTTGCTCTCAAAAATAGAAAATGGACAAACTTCTTCTGCTGTTGCAACATTATCGAAAATTAGCCAATCATTGGATGTCTCTCTTTCCTGGGTACTTGATGATCGTCCTGAGACAGACCTTGTCCTTATGCCAAAGGCAAGTCGACAAGCAAGTGTCGGTGATGAAAGTATGGGTTATTCTTATGAGTTACTTGCAAATCGTTCTAAATTTTCAAATATTGAACCAACAATTGTTTATGTCACACCTAAAGATGAAAATTTACGTCAAGAGCCGTACACACATGCTCAAGAAGAGTTTATTTACATTTTAGAAGGCTCAATTTATTTACATTATGACGGTGAGAAGAACTTAATGAACCAAGGAGATTCGGCATACTTTAAAGGGACTAAGCCACATTTGTTTATCCCTGTTGATAATAAAGGGGCCAAAGTGTTAACGGTCTTTGTAGAAAATGACTTATAAATAAATGTTAATGCTCGAAGGATCAGTCACCTTCGAGTATTTTTAACGATTTTATACGCATGTAATCGCTTTAATACTTATCTGAAAATACGTATAATAATGATACATGAGCAAAGGAGAAGGTTATGTCAAAGCAAAAATATTACGTCGTTTGGAAAGGTAAAAAGCCAGGGATTTATCATTCATGGAAAGCTTGTCAGCAACAAGTCCACGGGTTTCCTGGCGCTCGTTTTAAGTCGTTTAAATCTTATGAACAAGCAAAGCGTGCTTATCAAGCAGGTGATGAACCATCGAAGCGACCGGTGACAAAACAAAAAACTTATCCAAGAGACTATCTTTTAAAAAGTGTCTCAGTAGATGCTGCTTGTAGCGGAAATCCAGGTGATATGGAATATCGTGGGGTTGATACAGAAACAGGTGAACAATTGTTTCATCATGGACCTGTCGCAAATGGAACGAACAATATTGGTGAATTTTTAGCGATCGTGCATGCCCTTGCCTTACTCAAACAACAAAATTTAACGACACCAATATACACTGATTCAGCAACAGCGATTAGTTGGGTCAAAAACAAACGAGTGAATACGACATTAGCAAGAAATGAAGCGACTGAACAAGTATGGCAATTAATTGATCGTGCCTTACACTGGTTACATCATCATACATATTCGAATGAACTTTTAAAATGGGAAACGAAACAATGGGGCGAAATTAAAGCTGATTTTGGTAGAAAATAAATGGGGGTTTAATAATTATGCGAAAAATATTCGTTAATGGAAAGATTTACACATTTGAAGAGATGCACCCACAAGTTGAGGCAGTCGTTGTTGAAAATGGCCGTTTTATCGACCTAGGAAAAACAAAAGAAATGCTTCATAAATGGCGTTCGACTGATAGTGAAGTGATTGACTTTGCAGGTAAAGCGGTCACTCCCGGTCTTATTGATAGTCATTTGCATATTTCAGGGATTGCGAATAACTTTTTAAATTTAGATGTTTCTGGGGTAACATCGAAGCAAAAAATGCTCACAATGATTCGGGAACGGGCAGGCTCTTTACAGGATGGTGAGTGGCTCATCGGACGTGGCTGGAATGAAAATATATTTACCGATGGCACGATCCCAACGATTGATGAACTCGATGAAGCTGCTCCCAACAATCCACTTTATATTACACGAATTTGCGGGCATGCATCCTTGGTTAACCGTCTGGCTTTGAAACGAAGTCATTATCATCAGGATATGCCGGTGCCAGAAGGTGGAACGGTCGTTTTGGATGAAAAAACAAATGAACCGACCGGCTTACTATTAGAAAGTGCTTCCCGAATAATTACAAGGCATATTCCTGAACCAACTTATGACGAACTTAAAAAAGGGATGCGACAAGCGATTAAATTTGCTATGGAAAAAGGTTTAACATCTGTTCATACAAACGATCCCCGCTATTTAGGGGGTATAGCCCAAACGTGGAAAATATACGATGAGTTAATCAATGGTGAACAATTACGTCTTCGTTCTAATTTACTTATTGATTATGAATTTTTAATGGAAGTTGATGGCCTGGGTCTTTATACGGGTTATGGTAACCATTTCCTGCAAATTGGTGCTGTAAAGATTTTTGCCGATGGTGCAATGGGACGGCGAACAGCCCTTTTATCAGAACCATACAATGATGCGCCAGAACAATATGGTGATGCAATGTTTGATCAGGATACACTGTATGGCATTGTTAAAAAGTCACGTTATTTAGGCATGCCTATTGCTGTTCATACGATTGGTGATCAAGCATTGGAAAATACTTTAGACGTGCTTGATCAACTTCCAACCGTTGCTTATCGGGATCGACTCATTCATATTCAAGTATTAAGAGAAGATTTAATTAAACGTTTGCTCGAACCTTCCCGAATTGTTGATATTCAACCAAGATTTTTGGCTGGTGATTTCCCTTGGGTGATTGATCGTTTGGGTGAAGAGCGAATGGGGTTGTCTTATGCATGGAAATCCTTACTTGATGCTGGTGTCGTTTGTGCAGGTGGTTCGGACAGTCCGGTTGAGCCTGTTGATCCGTTACTCGGGATTCATGCAGCTGTTACTCGTAAGCTACCTGGTGAAAATCATCCCGGATACTATCCAGAGCAAAAACTAACAATGCAACAAGCTATTGAACTGTTTACGAAAATGGGTGCTTACCCGACGAATGAAGAGACGATTAAAGGGACAATAACTCGTGGTAAGTTCGCAGATATGACCGTATATTCCAAAGATCCATTGACAATGGAAGACCCAGATCAATTATTAGAAACAACGGTTGAAAAGACGATTATCGATGGTCATATCATGTATGCAAAGTAAATTTTTAAGGAGGGTCTCTTAATGACTTTTTCAATTGTTGCTTATGATCCAAAAACAGATGAACTTGGCGTAGCCGTCCAATCGAAATTTATTAGCGTAGGCTCTGTTGTTCCATGGGCCAAAGCAGGTGTTGGGGCCATTGCAACACAATCAGTTATAAATACTACTTATGGTCCTGATGGATTAAAATTTTTAGCCGAAGGAAAGTCAGTTGAGGAAACAATCAAAATTTTAACCGACCAAGATGATGGACGTGATTTCAGGCAAGTCGGGATCATTGATGCGACAGGAAATGGTGCAGCATACACAGGTAAAAGTTGTTACGATTGGGCGGGTGACCGTGTTGGAAAAAACTGTGTGGCTCAAGGGAACATTTTAGTGAGCGAAGCTGTTGTTGATCAGATGGTTGATGTATTTGAACAGACTGAAGGTCATTTAGCTGAGCGCTTGTTAACTGCCTTAGATGCTGGTCAAGCAGCAGGTGGTGACCGACGAGGTAAACAAGCGGCCGCCCTTTATATTGTTAAAGAAAAAGGTGGCTATTTACAAAAAAATGATCGTATGATTGATCTGCGGGTTGATGAACATCCCGATCCGATTAAGGAATTAATGCGTATATATAAATTGCACCAACTATATTTTGGAGCGACAAAAAAAGAAAATATTTTAACGATTGATGAAGCTATCCGAAAACAAATTGAACAACATCTCCACCGCTTAGGAAGAATTGAAACGACTAATATTGATGATGCAACATTTTACAAAGCTTTAAGTGATTTTCATCGAATGGAGAACTTTGAAGGTCGTGAATTGGAACGAGGGAAAATCGATCAAGACGTATTAAATTTTTTAGTTAATCTATCATGATGAAGAGGCGTTTATGCTAGTCTCAAGGCGCCTCTTGATCCCATGTAAATATAAAAAACCGATAATAATTTCCCCACACTGTTTTTAATCATGTATAATAAATGCAGTCTATACTATAGTGTAAAAAAAGGAAGAGTTATTCATGTCAGAAGAAAATATTACACGGTTAACCGTTGAAGATAAAGAAATTATTTTAATCGGTACAGCACATGTGTCAAAAAAAAGTGCTGAACTCGTTGAAGAAGTGATCATGGAAGAAAAACCTGATACTGTTTGTGTCGAACTTGATAAACAACGTTTTGAATCCATTAAGAACGAAAGCAAATGGCGTAATATGGATATTTTCAAAGTCATTCGTGAGAAAAAAACGACATTACTATTAATGAACTTAGCGATTTCTTCGTTTCAAAATCGACTCGCCAAACAATTTGGTGTTAAACCCGGTCAAGAAATGATCCAAGGCATTGAGTCAGCCGAACAAATCGATGCTGAACTTGTGCTTGCAGATCGTGATATTCAAGTGACTTTTTCCCGAATTTGGCGGGGGATCGGTTTTAAAGGAAAAGCAACTTTACTTTCTTCAATTATTTATAGCATTTTTAGTCGGGAAGAAATTACCGAAGATGAATTAGAAAAAATGAAATCACAAGATATGCTCAATTCAATGCTACAAGAAATGACTGAGCATTTTCCCCGTTTAAAAAAACCATTAATTGATGAGCGTGACCAATATTTAGCTGAGAAAATTCGTAATGCACCTGGTAAAAAAATTGTTGCCGTCCTTGGGGCAGCACATGTCCCGGGTATAACGCAAGAGATATATCGAGAGCATCATTTACCGACATTAACCGCCCGACCGCCAAAGTCAAAAATACCAAAAATACTCGTCTGGCTCATTCCGCTTTTAGTGATTAGTCTGATCGCTTACACATTTTTTAACAACCCTGCAGCAGGTTGGCAACAAACGTTAAGTTGGGTATTATGGAACGGCTCATTAGCTGCGCTCGGAACAATTGTTGCTTTAGGTCATCCTTTAGCAATTATTACAACATTTATCGCTGCACCTATTACATCATTAAATCCATTACTTGCAGCCGGGTGGTTTGCAGGCTTTGTGCAAGCATATATCAAACGACCAAATGTTGCTGACTTTGAAACATTATCAGAGGACGTTTTTACAGCTAAAGGGTTTTGGAAAAATAAAGTGACTCGTGTATTTCTTGTCGTCCTATTAGCAAATATCGGCAGTTCTCTTGG
>DATGTA010000113.1:0-3621 GCA_035302085.1 Bacillota bacterium | reverse complement strand
AAGTTTACTTCAACTGGAAAACGCATAAAGCTGAAAAGTGTACATTTTGTTTTCCAAAAATTGAAAATGGTGAACCGACCATTTGTTCAGAAACTTGTGTGGGAAGACTTCGATATATCGGTATTGTTTTATATGATGCTGATAAAGTGTTAGAAGCTGCTTCCGTAGAAAATGAACAAGACTTATATGAAGCACAATTAGATACTTTTTTAGATCCGTTTGACCCCGATATTCAAAAAGAAGCCCTTAAGCAAGGTATCCCACAAGATTGGATTGAAGCCGCCCAACGTTCACCGGTTTATAAATTAGCTGTTGAACAAAAAATTGCTTTACCATTACACCCAGAATATCGAACATTACCAATGGTATGGTATATTCCACCACTTAGCCCATTTATGAATGCACTTGGTGGACAAGTAAATACATTAAGTCCTGAAGTTATTTTCCCGACGATTAATCAATTTCGTATTCCCATTGACTATTTAGCAAGCTTATTTACGGCAGGTGATTCAAACGTCATTAAACGAGTCCTCAAAAAATTAGTCGCTATGCGAACATATATGCGGTATAAACAATTAGATAAATCGTATGATACAAGCCTTTTAGAGAATGCGGGATTAACCGAACAAATGGCAGAAGAGATGTATGAATTATCAGCTATAGCTAAATATGAAGATCGTTACGTTATTCCAAAGTCTCACCGGGAAGAAGCAGGAAATATGTTTAATTATCAAGGTTCAGCTGGATTTGAATTTATGGAAGCATGCCGTAGTTGTTTTGGGGGAAGTGAACAAGAGACTAACCCATTAGATTTTTATGAAAGTGGATTTTGGGAGGATTGGGATGAACAAACAGCAAAAGATATTTAAACTAGCCTCAGTATTTTTACATTATCCTGAACGAGAATGGTTAACACATATTGAAACGATTAAAAACGAATTAAATGTATTAAATCTACCAATCATTGATGAATGTTTTCAATCATTTTTGACTTATTTAACCGCAAATTCCCATGAAGAATTGTGTGAACGATATGTCAAAACATTTGATTTTTATCATGTGACAACATTAAATCTTACGTACAACGTGTTTAAAGATTCTCGAGAACGTGGCAATGCATTAATTAAATTACGCCAACTTTTTTCAGAATCCAAATTCCAACCGATCACTGATGAATTACCTGATTATGTCCCACTCATTTTAGAATTTTTGTCCGTTTGTGAAGAAAAGATTGCTGATCGGTTAATTACACTCCATTACAAATCTTTCGTTAAATTAGAACAAGATTTAATCGAACATAAGAGCCCGTATCGTCATTTGATGAAAGCCGTCGTTCATACGACTGAAAAACGACTGAAAAATATTAAAGCCTCTTAAGGAAAGGAGATTACCGATTGAAAACATTTGATATTTTTTTATGGGTCATTATTCCCTACGTATCATTGACAATCTTTATCGTTGGACATATTTATCGTTATAAGACGGATCGATTTGGTTGGACCGCAAAATCAAGTCAATTTCTCGAACAAAAACGTTTACGCTTAGGGAGCCTGCTATTCCATTGGGGCATAATATTTGTTTTCCTTGGACATGTCGCTGGTTTACTCATTCCTAAACAATGGTTTGATCAACTAGGAATTACGAGTGAATTATATCATTTCGGAGCGATTACTTTCGGTGGCGCTGCTGGTATTGCCGTTGTTATCGGGGGATTATTTCTCTTTTTGCGCCGAATTTCTGTGAAGCGAGTAGCAAGAAATAGTACGGTGAGCGATTATATTTCTCTCATTGTCTTAGGAATTGTCGTTCTTGTCGGCTTTACAAATACAGCTGGATATACTGCAACAGGTGGGTCATTTGACTATCGGGTCGTTATTGGGCCTTGGAGTCGAGAAATTTTAACATTTCGACCATCCGCAGAAATGATTCAACAGATGGCACATGCACCGATAGGCTTTAAAGCACATATTATTTTAGCATTTGTCCTGTTTGCCGTTTGGCCCTTTACCCGGCTCGTTCATGTGTTTAGTTTACCACTCGCTTATTTAAGGCGGCGATATATCGTTTATCGTCATGTAAAATCGAATCAGCGTGGAAAAGTTGCTCGTGGAAAAGATATTAATGAGTTTTAAATGAAAGGTGATGCTATATGACTACAACAGGACCTGCTCTTCGTGAATTACGTTCACATCGCTCGATTCATGAAGGGGCCCATGCAGAAGCAAAGGAATTAACAGAAATGATCGTTCGTTTACTCGCTGACAAAAGAATGGAAGATAGTCAAAAGGTCGCTAAATTGTTAATTGAATATTGGGAAACGAGAATTATTGCCCATGCCGATGCTGAGGATGAAGGATTTTATCAGGAACTATTACGTAAAAAACCGCAGTTGAAAAAGGATATCTATATGTTGATGCGTGATCATGAATTGTTTCGTCTAATGATTGAACAAATTAAACGAGAGTTCTCACAAAAAGAAGCTGTAACTGAATCGATCATTCAACAGTTCCAATCATTACTTGTCATTAATCATTTGCACCATCAAGGTGAAGAAGATAAGCTATTTCATTGAGTAAGAAAGATAACAAACATAACTATAAAATAAATGATGGACAAGACATCGTCAAATAAACGATTGACAAGGAGCCGATTATGATGGAAAATCTGCCAAAAGAAATAAATTCACCTGAACCATATTGGCGAACAGGTGTTCAATTACCACAATTCCCTAAATTAGACAATAAAATAACCGTAGATGTTGCCATTGTCGGTGGTGGGATTACGGGAATAACCGCAGCACATTTACTTGCCAAGGAAAATTTAAATATTGCTTTACTCGAATCTGATGTTATTCTAAATGGGACAACCGGCCATACGACAGCTAAAATAACGGCCCAACATGGGCTCATTTATGATGAATTAATACAAAATTTTGATAAAGATCATGCAAAACTATATTATGAAGCACAAATCGAAGGTCTGAAACTGATTGAACATGAGATCAGTTCTATGGCGATTGATTGTGATTTTCAAAAAGAAACTGCCTATGTATATACGAATTCAAAACAACAACTTGCTAAACTTGAACAAGAAAAAGAGGCATATGAACAATTAAATATTCCCGGTAAATTAATTGAGTCAATCCCTTTAAATTTACCGATTAAAACAGCCTTAGCAATGGAAGATCAAGCTAATTTTCATCCATTAAAATATTTACAACGTTTAGTCAAATCATGTCAGGAAAACAATGTTTCAATCTATGAACAAACAACAGCTATAGATGTAGAATATAATAAAAATCCGGCAATTATTACGAAGGAAGGACACCGAGTGATCTGTCAATATGTCATTGTCGCTTCACATTTTCCTTTTTTTGATGGTCAAGGGTTTTATCCGACGCGAATGTACCAAGATCGTTCTTATGCCATTGGTGTAACGACTCCTAAAAAATATCCAGGTGGCATGTATATAAGTGCCGAATCCCCAACACGTTCAATTCGTACAACGGCATACAACGGCGAAGATCTTTGGATCATTGTTGGTGAAAGTCATAAAACCGGTCAAGGTAAACCAATGAAGCAACATTATCAAGCACTTGAAAAATTTGCCCAAACAAATTTT
>DATGTA010000112.1:0-7959 GCA_035302085.1 Bacillota bacterium | reverse complement strand
TTTCAAACCAAATGACATTTTGTTCTAAATCATATTTAACGAACAATTCGTTAAAATGATTAATAAAAGTTTCCAATTGTTCAATGTTTGCTTGCAAATCATCACGATCAATGATGTCGATTGATTCATTTTTAACTTTCATGAGACTTTCCATAAGCTCACTTAAATGCTTGATTACTCTTTCAGCAAATTGTTTAGTGAGATTCCATTGTTCAGATTGAACGTGTTGTTTAGCAAGCCGAAGTTGTAAGCGACCAATATTGTTATATGAACGTTTAAAACGATTATTTTGTTTGACAAATGAATATAAACGACGGAAAAAATCATCAACTTCAATAAGCGCATCTGTTAAAGTGTCATCCCATACCGCTAAATGTGATTTAATGTTTGTAAATGAGTCATATTTTTGGATCATATATTGGATCCATTTATTTTCAGCGGTTGTCACATTTAAATGTGTCAAAAAGTGATGGATGGTTAAAAAACTCATATGTAATCCATACGTTTTGGCAAACACTTCTGGTAAATGGTGCGCCTCATCAATAATTGCTTTGTTATATGTTGGTAAAATTTCAAAATCATTTTTAATATCTGTACATAATAAGGCATGATTAACAATAACAAGATGAGCGTTTTGAGCTTTTTCTTTCGCTTGTACATAATAAGATAAATGTGACGGAACTGGCCCTGAATATATATTACAATCAGCTTGATGTGAAATTGATCGAAAGTATTGATAACCACTAGCAGGCAAGCGTATTTCATCAATATCACCTGTCACAGTTTCTGTGAGCCAGATTAAAAGGATCGCTTTTGTTAACGCAATATCATAGTTCGTTTCATCATCATCTAAAGACCTTTGAAATCTTTCTAAACTAATGTAATGTTGCTTACCTTTCAATAAAGCCACACGAAATGAAAGATTAATTCGTTGTTGTAGCATGCTTAGTGACTCTTCTAACAGTTGTGTTTGTAAATGTGTTGTATGTGTACTTATAACAATCCGTTCATTTTTAGCAACAGCCTCATATATCGTTGGCAATAAATAAGCTAATGATTTACCAGTACCTGTTCCGGCTTCAATTAATGCATGTTGTTCAACTTGGAAAGCATCATATATATATTCCGATATTTGCTGCTGCTCTTGACGATATTCATAAGTTGATAAAAGCTGTTGCCAACTGTTTTCACCCAAATAAATATCATCGATAAATTCACCAAATGATTTTGTGATTTCTTGATCAATCAGTTCATCGGCTCCAAGTTTACAGACTGCTATTCCCTTATATGTTGTCATATGTTGTGGCAATGGTTTAAATGCTTTTTGATTACTTAAATCATTTAATAAAGCAGACAAGTCTGAATCAAACAAGTGCTCGAGCATCATTAATTGTTTTAATGTTTCATAAGGTAAGCTCGCTAATTTCTTTTTTAATTTGATAAAAATCTTTGCCGTTACATAGGCATCAGATAATGCCCGATGGGGATCATCGTGGGAAATATTTAAAAAATTAGCTAATTCATTGAGTTTAAATCCATTAGCCTTTGGTAATAACATTCGTGAAAGTTCAACTGTATCAATAACATCGTTTTCTAACGGTGGAAAACCCGCTTGTTTAAGGGCTTCATTTAAAAAACCTAAATCAAATGGGACATTATGACCGATAAAATAGCTATTTGTAAAATAGTCGACAATTTTTTTAGCCACATCAGAAAAATGTGGTGCACCACTAACGGTTGCATGAGAAATCCCCGTTAAATGTGTAATAAATTCGGGGATTGTTCGTTGAGGATCAATGAGTGTTGTATATGTGTCAACAATTTGTTCATTTTCAATGACGACTAAACCTATTTCGATTATTTGATCATCGACTTCGGGAGAATGACCAGTTGTTTCCAAATCGATGACAACGTATCTGTTCATGAAATAAAACTCCCTTAATTAAAACATATCCTAAAATTATGTTCGGTTAAAATGTTATGGTATTGACAATTGTGCCTGAGTTATCAAAAATGATGTTATCAATTAAACGGGCGTGTTCAAAGTTAACAGCAACAGCTAAAATCATTTGTTCACTATTTTCTGTCACAGGTTCAAGGTCCGGATATGATAACAAATTAACATAATCGATTGACCCACTCACTTGATCTTGTAAAAATTCTCTTACAGATGTGATCAGATGTTCGTTTGGTTGTTGTCCATTTTTAAATAAATTTAAACCATAAAGCAATGCATCGTAAAGCTTTGTTGCTTCGGCCCGCTCGGCTGTGGATAAATAAACATTACGACTACTTTTAGCTAAACCATCAGCTTCGCGAACAGTTGCTTCACCAATTAAAGTGACAGGAATGTTCAAGTCAGCAATAAGGGAGTCGACAACTGCTACTTGTTGGGCATCTTTTAAACCAAAATAAGCGGTTGTTGGCTGAACAATATTAAATAATTTCGTTAAAACAGTGATGACCCCAGCAAAATGTCCGGAACGCTTAGCACCACACAGGACGTTCGTTCGTTTTGAGATCGATAATGTTACATTCATTCGTTGTGGATACATCTCAGTCGCATCCGGTAGAAATAAAATATCGACACCATTTTCTTTGGCGATTCGTTGATCACGTAGTTCATCACGTGGGTATGTATCATAATCTTCGTTAGGCCCAAATTGTAATGGATTGACAAATATACTCGCGACAACGAGATCATTTTCTGTTGCCGCTTTATTCATAAGTGATGTATGACCTTCATGCAAGTAGCCCATTGTCGGGACAAATCCAACGGTTTTTATAAGTTCACTTTGTCTAAGTTTGTGCATTTCTTTAATCGTTCGTACAACTTTCATAAATATCCCTACTTTTTAGCTTCGTTAAAAAAATGAATGTTCATCAGTGGGAAATTGTTTTGCCCTAACGTCTTGGACGAAATTCGTTAATCCATTCACACCATTTTCAGCAAAATTAGCATATGTTTTAACAAATGATGGTAAATGATGTTCACCATATTTTAAGATGTCATGATAAACTAAAACTTGACCGTCACAGTGAACACCAGCTCCAATACCAATCGTCGGAATTGTTAAGTTTTGCGTCACTTTTTGGGCAAGTTGTTTAGGGATCGCTTCAACGACTAAAGCCATCGCCCCTGCTTGTTCAAGTTCTTTTGCTTGTTGTAATAAAGTTTCACCAGCTTCCCCTCGACCTTGGACATTATAGCCACCAAGGACATTAAAAGTTTGTGGGGTTAAACCTAAATGTGCAATGACTGGTACACCTGCTTCTGTTAATCGGCTCGTTAATTGTAAAATATGTTCTGAATATCCTTCAACTTTTAATGCTTGGGCATTCGTCTGTTGGAAAATTTTTTGCGCATTTTCTAATGATTTTTCTAAAGAAAGATGGAAGGACATAAATGGCATATCGACAGCAACAAATGAATTTTTGGCACCACGTTTCACCGCTTTTGCATGGTGAATCATATCTGTAACCGTTACTTGAACGGTTGAATCATATCCTAGAGTGACCATACCTAATGAGTCACCAACTAAAATCATATCGGCACCAGCAGCTTCCACTTGTGCGGCTGATGGATAATCATAAGCAGTAATCATAACAATTTTTTCATCTTTTTTCACCATGTTTTGTAAATCTTTACGTGTTTTCATGATCATATCCCCTCGCAAACCATTGTATTTCACCAGAGTATAGTTTATCTTGTTTTCCTTCTGGATTTGTTATTAAGAGTGCACCATCTTCAGCGATTCCTAAAAATTGACTCGTCCATTCATGTTTCATCGTTTTAATATTAATCTGCTCACCAATTCTAAAGCCATAACTTTCCCATTTTTGTTTGACTTTTGTAAAACCTTCACCAATATATGACTCATAACTTTTTTCAAACAAATTAAGTAATTGCTGAATCAATCGGTGGCGATCCCATTGTTTGTTTGTCTCTTCATAAAGTGATGTCGCTCTTTTTTGGACAATATCATCAAAATCTGTTCTTGATTGATTAACATTTAATCCAATACCTATAATAACATATAAAATTTGATCTTGTTCGGCATGCATTTCAGTTAAAATTCCTGATATTTTCTTTTGATCAATTAATAAATCATTTGGCCATTTGATTTGTGGTTGTAAATTTGTTTCTTCTTTAATTAAGTCCGCTAAGACAGTTGCTGTTAATAATGTTAACTGCGGGGCTAAATATGGTGGAATTTGTGGCCGTACAATCATACTTAACCATATTCCGTCTGTGTTATTTGAGTCCCAAGAACGGCCCATACGACCTTTGCCAGTCGTTTGTTCATCCGCAATTATAACTGTACCATGTTTCGCATTTTTTTGCGCTAATTGATGGGCTAACGTCTGTGTTGATGGAAGTGAAGTTTTATGGACGATTCGTTGGCCAAGCCAATTTGTTTGCAGACCCCATTGAATAGTGTTTTCACTTACTTTATCTGGAACATCAATAATTCGATAGCCTAAGCGGGGACGAGCATCGATGTTATACCCATCATCCGCTAATTCTTGCATATGTTTCCAAATAGCATTTCGGGAAATATTCAACTTTTCAGCAAGTATTTGACCAGATATATATTCATGATTGTGAGTTTGTAACAGTTCGATTAATCGACTTCGGGTGGATGACATAAAACCCACTCCTTTATCATTTTGTAATCATTTTCCAACTGATTAGTAACAATTTGTTTTTCTATTTCCGCTAACATTTGTTTCATCCATAAACCAGGTTGTAACTGGGGAAACATCATTTTTAAATCATAACCCGTAAATACGATATCTTTTACCGAATAAATCGCGAGTTTTCCATAAATATGCTCTAAATGTGAGAGAGTTAATTGATTGTTCGGTGAGATAATTTGTAAAACTCGTAAAAAATTATCAAAGTAATCTTCGCCTAACTGATAAACGAGCCAACGGTCCAATCCATTTTGATCAAAATAATTAATCGCCTTTTGTAAGTGAAAAGCTTCTTGATATGTTTTGCGAGAACATTTCCACGTATTTATTATATTTTTAATCGATAATTGGTCGTTTAATTGATTTAAAAGGACGAAAAATTCACTAAGTGATTGTAACGGTTTTATGATTTGTGCTAACTGAGTAAAAGCCTTTTGAGTTTTTTCACTGACAGGAATAAACTCGTTTGTTTTGGTGGCAATCATTTGTTGCAATGACTTTTTCACATATGTACCTTTAATAAGTTTAGTAAATTCTTGTGTGATGCGTTCGATTGCTACGTTTATTAATTGTTTATTAACCTTTTTAATTTGTGCACTTGTCTGAGGGTCAATCGTGAATCCGAGCTCACTGACAAATCTAAAAGCACGCAATATACGTAAGGGATCTTCGATTAATCGATCATAATCATTGTGAACTCCTTGAATGACTCCTCGCTCTAAACTTTCCTGGCCATTAAACGGATCAATAATTGTTTGCTTGATATTCATTGCTATCGCATTTATCGTAAAATCACGATGTTGTAAATCATTATATAATAATTTTTGGATATGTTCTTTGTGTGTCAATGAATCATCGATATTTATCCGTTCTGTGCAACGAAATGTTGACACTTCAAAAGAAATACCTTGATGTCGAATGATTATTGTTCCATGATCGACCCCTAAAGGAATTGTTTTTGGGAATATTTCCCTTATTTCTTCTGGTAATGCATCGGTAACAATATCAATATCACCAATTTGTCTGTTTAACAAAAAATCCCGGACACAACCACCAACGAAAAATGCGCTAAAAAGATGTTCATTTAATTGTTGGATAATTTCTTTTCCGTAAGAAAATAAATGATTACTCATAATTACCACCAGTTTATTTTAGCAATTTTTATAGCAAGTAATATATTGATCGACAATTTTTTGTGAATGAAATCTTTCATGAACATGATTGATCGCTGTCTTGGAAAATTGTTGATGGAGTTGATCATTTGTCAGTAAATTTATTGCGAAATGGCTGGCTTGTTTAACATCCCCTAAATCGACAAGATAGCCTGTTTGATCGTGTTCAATGACTTCAGGGATCCCACCAATATTAGTTCCAATACATGGTACTCCGCAAGCCATAGCCTCTAGCAAAACAAGTCCAAAACTTTCTTTATCGGATAATAATAATTTAAGGTCAGCAATCGATAACAATTCACTAATTTTTTTCTGTTTGCCTAAAAATAATACTTGGTCTTCTAACTGCATTTCTTTAACGAGCTCATAAATGGCTGGACATTCTGGGCCATCACCGACTAATAACAATTTTGCTTTCACTTGCTTTTGAATGAGATGAAACGTTTTAATAATATCATCGATTCGTTTAACTTTGCGAAAGTTTGATATATGAATAATCACTTTCTCATCTTGAGCAATTTCATAATGTTCCTTTAATACCGAATGATCTTTTTTAAAATATGTTTTTTCATTAACAAAGTTATGAATAACTGAAATATCTTTATTTGTCCCTAAACTTTTTTTCGTTTGTTCAACGAGACTATACGACACAGCTGTTACAATATCAGACTGTTCAATCCCGTGTTTAATCATTTTTTTAAACGTCGGATCAAAACTTAAGACACTAATGTCAGTTCCATGTAGTGTTGTCACAATTTTAACGGGATGTTTTGCAATATCACGTGCTAAAATTGCTGAAATCGCATGTGGCATAGCATAATGAACATGGAGCACATCTAATTTTTCCCGATCAATGACACTAGCCATTTTTGCTGCTAATGCTAAATCATAAGGTGGATATTGGAACACAGGATAATTGTTTAATTCAACTTCATGAAAATATATTTTTGGATGGAGACGATCGAGACGAAACGGAACACTCGATGTAATAAAATGAATTTGATAGTTTCTTTCGGCTAAGAGCTTGCCTAATTCCGTTGCGATCACACCAGAGCCACCAACTGTCGGATAACATGTCATACCAATTTTTAACATATACTCACTCCTATTTGCTGACAATCATTCACTTAATTCCTAAAATATGGAATATTTTCTAAGCCATAAATTAACTCATCAAGTTCAATCACTTGCTCAATCGCTAATTTAATGCCTGGCATGAATGATTGGCGGTTTAGTGAATCATGTTTAATTGATAATGTTTGCCCTTCACTCCCAAAAATAACTTCCTGATGGGCGACTAAGCCGGGCAGACGCATACTATGAATTTTTAATCCTTCGATATCAGCTCCGCGAGCATGTTTAATCGTTTCATAGGCGCTAGGATGCCCTTGTATTTTTGGAGTTCTTTGTTCATTAATCATCTCAGCTGTTTTAATCGCTGTACCTGATGGTGCATCAATTTTTTGATCATGATGCTTTTCAATGATTTCTACATCTGGAAAGTACTTTGCAGCCATTTGGGAAAATTTCATCATTAAAATGGCCCCAATCGCAAAATTAGGGGCAATGATTGCGCCTGTTTTTTGCTGTTTGGCTAAAGTCGTTAATTCATTTATATGTTCAGCGGTAAATCCTGTTGTTCCAACGACAGGTCTTATCTTGTTTTGTAAGGCTAATTTCGTATGTTTATAGCCTACATCAGGTATTGTTAAATCTAAAAGAATATGAGCATCAACTTGCTCGAGACAAGTTTTCGCATCGGTAAAAATCGGTGCATCTATTTTTGGTAACGATGGAATATTTGCAACACTTTTACCATCATATTTTCGATCAATACATGCAACCAGTTTAAAATGATTCTCACGGGCAATCATTCGTAAAGCTTCTTGTCCCATTTGTCCGCGTGGTCCAGCAACAATAATGTTAGTCATGTGACATCCCCTCTAAATTATCTTCTTTTCTAGTCCAACGATCTTTATCACGTGTCTTAAACTTATTCATCGTTTCGGAAAATGCTTCCGATAAATCAATATTTAACGAATTAGCAAAACAAGCGATAACAAATAAAATATCGCCTAACTCTTCTTCA
>DATGTA010000111.1:0-5523 GCA_035302085.1 Bacillota bacterium | reverse complement strand
ATATGAATTGTTAGGAGCAGAAAATATTACGGTTGTTCCACCTGAAGCAAATCCATTGGAAGAAATGAACCGCTTAGCGATGCAACTTCGTGATGAAGGAAGAAAACCTTACGTCATTCCACTCGGTGGTTCAAATGAAATCGGAACACTTGGTTATGTCGCATGTGTTCAAGAAATTGTGCAACAAACATGTGATATCGGGGTTCATATGAGCCATGTTGTTGGTGTCGTCGGTAGTGGGGGAACATTTGCTGGTCTAGCGTTAGGTTTTGGGTTGCATTATAGTGATGTATCTTTAACAGGCATGCATATTACGGGAACGAAGGAAACCCAAGATCCACTTGTTCAACAACATATCGAAAATGCAGCAAACTTTTTACAAGTTCCTTTTCATATTCCAACAAAACGTATAAAACTTTATGATGATTATGTTGGTGAAGGGTATGGGGTTCCAACAGATGAAATGATTGCAGCGGTTAAACTTGTCGCACAAACGGAAGGGATTTTGCTAGATCCCGTTTATACGGGGAAAGCGATGGCTGGTTTAATCGATTTAATTGATCAAGGTGTTTATACGAAAGATGATAACGTTTTATTTATTCATACAGGCGGTTCACCAGCGTTATATCAACATAAAAATTTGTTTATATAAGGGGTTTGACGAATGGTTGCTGTATTTAAATCACTCGATGAACTGTTAACAAACAAATGTGAAACAGCAAAAATACCTGGAATGGCTTTAATCGTCGCCAAAGATGGTCAACCAATATTTGAAACATATTACGGTTATCGAGATATGGAAAAACAATTACCGGTCACACGGGAAACCGTGTTTGGCGTTGCCTCGATTACAAAATCATTCGCGACTTTAGCGATCATGCAACTCGCTGATCAAGGGAAATTATCAGTCTATGATCCTGTTGTTAAATGGTTGCCAGAATTTCAACTCGTAGACAAATCATTAAGCAACTTAGTGACGATTCATCATTTAATGACTCATACGAGCGGGCTACCCGGACTACCACTTGTTCACCAAGCGAGAGCTGAAAGTATTCGCCAAGATCCTGATGGTGAATATTTATTTGGCGATCTGCCAACATTAACCGATAAAAAACAATTAACAGTCGTCGATGTGTTAAACTTATTACAAACATATGATTATGCATTACTCGGAAAACCTGGTGACATGTTTAATTATTCAAATGAAAGTTACGCTTTTTTACAAGAAATAATTGAACGAGCAAGTGGCGAGTCATTTATCGACTATATGAATCAATATATTTTACAACCATTGCATATGGAGCGAGCAACCTTTTTAACCGAAGATTTAGCGACGATGGATAATGTCACTGAACTATATGCTTTTACACAAGATGAAAGTAAAGATGTGTTTCATTCTCCTGCATGGTGGGATGTTGGCGGTATTTATGCGAATGGCTCTTTAAAAGCGAGTATTGTTGATTTGATCAATTATTTAGAAGTTTACCGTTTAGATGGGAATGTTCATGGTGAACAAATCGTCTCAAAACAAAGTGTTGATCAAATGACGATTACGCAAACAACTACGCCACACGGTATTCATTATGGATATGGCTTACAAATTCACAACCGTTTTGGAAAACATCTTGTCGGTCATGGTGGGGGCATTAAAGGAGTATCATCACATATGCTCGTTTGCGCTGAAGCAGGGCTAACGGTCGCTGTTTTAACGAATATCGCTAATGTTGATGCTGAAGATTTAGCAATGACAGCCATGGGGCATGCGCTTCAAATCGAAGAAGAGGAACGTATACCTGACCCCGTTTTCGTTAAAAAAGATGAATTAGCAAAATATGTTGGTACCTATGAATCATTAGAAGGTGATAACATTAAAGTTACAGCTGATGAAACAAAATTAACACTTCATATAGGCCATGATTTTGTAAATGCAAAGCCTTTAGGTGACCATTTATTTAGCTTGAAAGATGGTAAAACAATCGCTTTTGTGACAGACGATATCGGAGATATTCGAGGCGTTTACTATAGTGTTCGTTTTCTTCCAAAAATTGCTTGAAATAATTTTATACGTTAACAAAAAACGTTGCAGTGATCATTAATGTTCACCGCAACGTTTTTTCACTGTAAGTTTACCAAGCGACTTTTCCTAATGATGCTTGCTCCGCTAAAACATTTTCAATCGCTTGCTTATGGGCTGAAACAGTTTTTTCAATATCTTCTGCTGTATGAGCAATCGACATCGAGTAGCGGTTCAGTGGTTTTAAGAAAATACCTAAATTGAGTAATTGTTCATCAATAGCTTGACGTAACGCTGTATTTGCTTGCCACATGTCACGATAGTTTCGAACGGGTTGATCTGAAAAAATAATATTGAATATACTACCTTCACCGATTGTTTGCATATGAACATCGTAGCTCGCATACATGTTTTCAAGTGATTCCCGTAAATAATTTGTATTTGCAATAAGTTTATTCATTGTATTATCTTCTTCTAACATATGAATGGTTTCAAGTCCCGCTGCTAAAACGATAGGATGTCCGTTATATGTTCCACTATGAAAGACGACTTGATCACTTTGTTGAGTACTACGATCGCCAACTGTGAAAACATCAGAATCTCTACTTGCTGCACTTAAGTTCATGATATCTTCTCGGCCCCCAAGGGCGCCAACAGGAAAGCCACCACCGATTACCTTTCCTAAAGCTGTTAAATCGGGGACAACACCATATTTCTTTTGGGCGCCACCTAATCCGACTCGATAGCCTGTTTTCACTTCATCGAAAACGAGTAAAATATTTAATTCTTTCGTTAGTGCACGTAAACCGTGAATAAAATCTGCTTCAGCAGGAATAAACCCACCTTGCACAGGTTCAAGAATAATGGCAGCTAATTCATCAGCATGCTCTCGTAATATATTTTCAGTTGCTGGAAAATCATTAAAAGGCAGAACGATTGTATTTTCTCTTTCTTCGTTTAAAATACCGCCTGATTCTGGAACAGTTGTTGGTCGCTTAGCATCGCCGGCATCTTCTTCTGCTGGATTAACACTGACAAGAAATTGGTTATGACCACCGTGATAATGCCCTTCAAACTTCGCAATCTTTGCTTTATTCGTAAAGGCTCTCGCAAAGCGTATCGCTAATAATGTCGCTTCTAAGCCCGAATTTGTATAACGTACAAGATCAATGCCTGGGTAATGCTCAATGAGTTTTTCTGCCATAGTAATTTCTAGTTCATGGGGTGTGCCAAAAATTGTCGTACCAATTGATTGCATATATTTTGTCGTCGTTTCTGTAATCCGTGAATGTCCATGTCCGGTAATTAATGCCCCATAACAAAGCGAATAATCAATATATTCCATATGATCAACATCGATTAATTTACTGCCATTAGCATATTTCATAAAAATGGGATACGGATCAAAATATTTAATATTGGCTGTCACACCACCTGGAATAACTGTATTTGCCTTAGCGAACATCTCTTTTGACCCTGTTTTGTTTAACCGATCAGTTTTACTCACTGAAGAAACACCTCGCATATATTTTTTCCTTGCACTTATAGTATATGCATTATTTTCATAAAATGCAATATATATTTCATAAGTAATTAATTTATGAAATGTTTAATTCATTTTATGTTTGAACATAAAAAAACCTCGGCGGTTACCGAGGGTATCTTATTAAGAATTGTTATGAAACACATGGTAGCGATCCCATAATTGCTCTAATTGTTCGAGTCGTTCATTAATATTAATATGTTTGGCATTACCGATATAAGCGATCAGTGCATTAATTAAACTAATTGGTGCGGTAAATGAGTCGATAAATGTCGGCATTTGACTTTTAGAGTAGAGAGCTACATCAGCATAAGCGGTTATGGGAGATGTAAATTGATCCGTTAATGCGATTATTTTTGCTTGTTTTTCATAGGCAAATGATGCAATATCGATAGTGCTTTTCGTATACCGAGCAAAGCTAATCCCAATGACAACATCATTTTTATTAACGTTATAAATACGGTCAAAAGCTGCTGCTGTCGTATGGATCAGCTCGCTATTTCCTAAAATAATATCTAAATAATATTGTAAAAATGTTCCTAATGAGACAGCACTCCGATTAGCGATAATATAAATACGGTTGGCCTTTAATATATAGTCTGCCGCTCGTTTGAAGTCATCGATATTTAATGTTTGGATCGTTGATTTAATATTATTTATGTCATCATCGAAAATATCGTAAATCGTTTTTTCAGTTTCATCATAAACGGTTCGTGACATTTGCAACCTTTCAACAGTGTTCAATTGTCGCTCGGCTGTTTTGACAAGAGCACTTTGCAAGTCGTTATACCCTGAATATTCGAGAAACGTAGCAAAGCGAACGACGGTTGCTTCACTGACACCAATGGCTTTCGCTAATTTATTTCCCGTTAAAAATGGGACAGAATGAGGGTTTTCTAAAATATAGTTGGCAATTTTTATTTGTGACTTGCTCATTTTCGGCCGTTTACGATTAATTCGTTTAAAAACTTCATTTGCGCCCAAAATTTTTACCTCCTCGTATATTATTTAATCGAATCAATTCAATCATGGATTTTTATGAAAAAGTGAATGAATTTATCATACTGTTCGTGCGGTCATATTTCAATCTTAACTATGCAATTCATTGAAGCATCTGTCTGATTGATTCGTTCCCATTGAATCAAAGAATGTGGTAAAATTTAATTATTATAACTAATGTAACATAAAAATGAATGATGATTAATTTATTTTAAAAAATTATGTGTCAGTGAAAGAGGGTTGATCAATAGTGAGTCAAGCGAAACAGCCATATATTGAAGAAAAGCCTGGAAAACGTAATTGGCGGAAAATTATCGGTTGGACGATTGGAATTATTATTATTTTAGCGCTTATTGCATCTATTGGCATATCAATCTATGTTGGCCAGCAAATGACACATCCAGAAAAGAAACCAATTGATCAGTATCCATCGGACTATGGAATAACGTATGATGATGCGTCATTTGTCAGTGCAGATGGAGAAACAAATCTATCAGGTTGGGTCCTTCATCCAGAAAATGATGCAAAAATGACAGTTATTTTTGCACATGGTTATAAGGGAAATCGGTTTGAAGATCATATCCCATTTTTTTCACTAGCTGAAAATCTTCTGGACCGTGATTATCGAGTCATTATGTTTGATTTTCGTTATGCGGGTGAATCAGAGGGGGCGATGTCAACGGTTGGGGCAAAAGAACAACTTGATTTATTAGGGGTTGTCGACTGGGCTAAAGAAAACTATGATGAGCCTGTCGGATTATATGGTATATCGATGGGTGGTTCAACTGCTATTTTAACCGCTTCTCAAGATGAAGATGTTGTAGGCGTTGTTGCTGATAGTCCTTTCAGTGATCTAGAAGACTATTTAAAAGTTAATTTACCCGTCTGGTCAGGTTTACCGAATTTTCCGTTTACCCCATTAATTATGACGATTATTCCACTGATGAGTGATCTTGACCCGAAAGAT
>DATGTA010000110.1:0-2000 GCA_035302085.1 Bacillota bacterium | reverse complement strand
TTGAATCTACCATTTAAACTTGCAGGAGTACCGATTCCAACTAAAGTTCCATGATTAATTAAGGCTAGTCGATCGACAGACTTTTCTGCCTCTAATACATTATGAGTTATTAGTAAAACCGTCGCACCATCATTAGTAACTTTCCTAACTTGTTCCCATAATAATTTTCTTCGGATTGGATCGACATCATTTGTTGGTTCATCAAGAATGACAAGTTTTCCAGGAACAATTATTGCCATACAAAACGTGACTAAGCGTCGAACAACACCAGATAAATTTTCTGATGCTTCATCGGCCCATTTTTCAATTTGGAGTTCATGCAATAATTGATTAGTCCGCTTTCTAATAAAAGATCGATCACCCTTGCGAAATCTTCCCGTTAACTCAATTGCTTGTCGGGGTGTCAAACCACTAAGTGAAATATTTTCTTGTGGCTGTAGAGAACATAATTTTCGTGCTTGATCAGGTTTTTCGATGACATCGATATTTGCAATCGTAATGTTTCCTTCATCTGGTTTCATAAAGCCAATCATTTGTGAAATAAGTGTCGTTTTTCCCGATCCATTCGGACCTAATAGACCAAAAACTTCCCCATGTTCGACGGTAAAACTAATGTTATCATTAGCCGTTACATGACCAAATGTCTTAGTAATCGTATTTACAGTAAGCATAAACATCCCCTCCGTATATGTTATACTAATTTACATAAACTAATTTATACAGATACTGTTGGCATTCAAATACTGATGGTATTTACAATAGTATAATGATGCCTATTTGTCAAGAGGTGAATGTTTAATGACTAAAAAAAGATTAACACGTGAAGAAAGCCAACAACAAACACGACGTCAATTGTTAAATGTCGCAGCAAAAATGTTTGCTGAACGAGGATTTTATGAGTCATCGGTTGACCGAATCGCCGAAGCTGCAGGTTTTTCAAAAGGAGCCGTTTATTCAAACTTTGGCTCAAAGGAAGACTTGTTTATTGAAGTATTTCGTGAACATCAAGCAAAAGAAGTGCAAAATCTAGAAGAAATTGCCCAATCATGTGAAACAATGACTGAATTTGTGAAACTCATAGAAGCTAACCATGAGCAAGGACGTATAGAAGAACATCATTGGAGTGTGTTAAAACTAGAATTTTTATTACATGCGATGCGACATGAGAAAGCTCAAGAAAGTTTAGCGGAAATATTAGCTGAAAATAGACAGCAAATGGAGAAACTTTTAGATTATTTTTATAAAAAGAGTGGCGCAACCGAACCTTTGTCTGTCGATAAACTTGCATATCTTTTGTTGTCAGTAGATATTGGTGTCGGTATTCAGGCATATATAGGCGGTGAAGATATACCAGAAGGTACGCTTTCTGAAGGATTAAATCGGCTCTTAAACGTTAAATAATTTAAACAAACATAAAAAGCTTCTATTTGACAATTTAAGAAAATAGAAGCTTTTACTTGTCTTGTAGCCAATTTATTGTTGATGTTGACGTCGTTTGACAATGATCATAATTCCCACGAAACATTCAATAATTGCTAGAGCAATGACATACCAACCAATTGAAGGTAACGATAACACACCCAAAACAATATGAAATGTTGTAGCGATAAATAATCCTGTCGCCCTCTTTAAATAAACACTAAAGAGTGCATAAAGTAAAACGAGGATGACCATGATTATAAAAAATGGTGGACTCCATGGCAACATAATCTTAGCCCCTTTTTAACCTCATAAATTTGCGATCTGTTTAATTTTCCTTAGATCGCTTGTTTTGTGACTTTTCCTTTAATGAACCAATTTTTGCCTTTAGTCGGTGTCTTGTTTCATCATCACCGATAATAACAATTAAACAGATAAGTGCTAAATAAAATAAAATTTTACCTACCCGACGCGCCACGATATCTGCCTCCTTATAAATTTATGTTTATTGAAATTGATTTATGTTTTGAAAGTTGTGTCATTGGTAGAATTAATGATGATTGTATCAATGTGTCATGGAT
>DATGTA010000109.1:0-3243 GCA_035302085.1 Bacillota bacterium | reverse complement strand
AGACGTGGTTTAGCACAGTCTATTTATCAAGTAGGTGGTAATGCTGGATCTGCATCAGCCCCATTGATCACTGCTCTAGTTCTCGTTCCACTCGGCCAATTCGGTTCCATCTGGTTTACACTTATCGGTGGATTAGCAGTTATCTTCCTTTTATATATTGCCCGCTGGTATGCGGTTGAAATGAAAGCTTTCACGGCAAACACTGCGCAAGTTTCACAAAATAATCAAAAAAGAAAAATTCCCCGCGCCATAATAAATGCGTTAATTGTACTTGTTTTTCTCGTTTTTGCTCGTTCATGGTATCAAAGTACAATCGGTAATTTTTATGCTTTTTATACGATTGAAAACTATGGCTTATCGATTGCTCAGTCACAAATTTATATTTTTACCTTTTTATTAATGGGAGCTTTTGGCACTTTTTTAGGCGGACCATTAGCCGATCGGTTTGGTAAACGTCAAGTCATTTTGTTTTCGCTTATCGTTCCTGCACCGTTAGCCTTAATCCTTCCACACGTTGGTCAAACGAGCGCAATTATTATGCTCGCTGCCATTGGATTACTTTTAATGTCAAGTTTTTCAGTAACAGTCGTTTATGCTCAAGAATTAATGCCTGGCAAAATTGGCACGATGTCCGGACTTATCGTTGGGCTTGCCTTTGGTATGGGGGCTATCGGTTCAGTCGCCCTCGGTACTTTAATCGATTGGATCGGTTTAAATCCAACCATTATTATAACGTCTTTCCTTCCGTTACTTGGTTTTTTAACCTTTTTACTGCCAACGGATGAGATGGTTAATCAATGGAATATAGAAAACATTTGATTGATTAAAACCTAGACTTCTGTTAACTGAGCATATTTGACTAGTGTTTAATGATAACTTTTGGTAATGTTTTATATAAGAAATATTTTTTAAAAGAGATGGGGTACGGACATGAGAAACTTAGTGATCTTAGGTGGTGGATATGGTGGTCTTAAAATTTTAACGACACTACTCAATCAATCACTTCCTGATGATATAATGATTACATTAATTGAGAAAAACCCATATCATTCCTTAAAAACAGAATTCTATACGATTGCAGCTGGAACGTGTGCGGACAAAGACGTTCGGATGGAATTCCCTAAAGATGATCGCGTGAATTATATTTTTTCAAATGTAAAGCATATTGATACAAAAAATCAAGTGATCACCGTTGATCGTAAAACGGATGATCAAGTGAGTTATGATTATTTAGTCGTCGCTCTAGGGTGTGAAGATAATTATCACGGGATTGATGGAGCAGAGGAATTTACGTATAGTGTGCAAGCTTTTTCTAAAGCACGTCAAGCAGGTCTGGCCGTTAATAACTTAAAAGCTTATGGAAAAGTTTCCATTATTGGTGCTGGACTGAGTGGAATAGAAGTTGCTTCTGAAATTCGCGAAAGTCGCCCCGATCTTAATGTTCGGCTACTTGATCGAGGGGGGACAGTTTTGCGTGGCTTTGATCCGCGTATTCAAGCACATGTAACCGATTGGTTCGTGAAAAATGGTGTAGAAGTACTGCATTATGCGAACGTCGAATACGTCGAAAAAGATGGTGTTTGTAATAACGGTATTTGTTATGTGAACGATGTAACTGTGTGGACAGCAGGTGTAAAGCCACATCATCTCGCCCGTTCATTACCATTTGCTAAAAATGAATACGATCAGCTAATCGTCAATGACTATTTCCAAATACCTGAAGCTCAAAATATTTATGTCGTTGGCGATTCAGCCGCTTCAGAGCATTCACCAAGTGCCCAGTTAGCTGGCCAACAAGGCGAAAGAATAGCTCACGTTTTAGTTGCTATTCTTCAAGGCAAACAACCAAAAAAACCGAACGACATTAAGCTAAAAGGAGCGCTTGGCTCACTCGGAAAATCGGATGGTTTTGGTAACATGTTTCAACGGCCTCTAACAGGACTCTTACCACGGCTTGCGAAATCGGGTGTTCTCTGGTTGCATAAAGCGAACTAATCATAGAAGCAAAAACGCACAAGTTCGTGCGTTTTTTATTTTGTTAAATGTTAACAGTTTTTAATGAAAAAAATCCTCATAAAAAATGGCGTTGTCTTCATAATAGTAACTAATAACTTCTCGAAAGTGAGGATTGGTTATGAACAAGCAACGTGCGATTGAAATTGCCAAATCACCTGTAATGGAAGATGTTACGTATAACGGGGATCAAATATATATTCAACATGTTAATGAACAAACAAACATGGCTAACATTCATTTACTTGATGACCCCGGAGAAACACTAACGGTTAATGTATCTCACTTAGAAGAAAATGACTAATCATTCTAGAAATAAACGTTGGAACGTTAATTTCAGTTAACGTTCCAACGATTTTTAATAAGTCGCATGTCCTGCTAAAGTTGCCATAGCAACAATTGTCCGGTAGGCTTCAACGATATTTTTTGCTTGAAAACGAACAATTGTCGTTCCTTGTTCTATTTCTGAGCCAGGAATTAATGACGCATACTCGGCTTGTCCGTAATTAGCAAATTCCACACGAATCGTCGGTTGTTCGGGTGGTGTTAGCGGCTTCATCTGATCAACTGCTTGGACCGCTTCTGCTACTTTTTCTTCTAACAATTGTTGAGACTTTGTCGGTGTTAATGATTTGGTAGATGCTCTTGTAACATGTTGTTTAACAGGTGCTGTAATAATCTGTGGCATGAGTTGTTTTGCTTCCAAACACGCTTGATCATCACCAGCAATCAGCATCACCGGAACTCCGTAATAACCAGCTACATAAGCATTTAATCCAATTTCACCAACTAAAACATCATCAACATATATGTTACGAATGAATAAAGTAATCGTATGACTCATGACACCAGGCTGACCGGCTCTTGCATGGTATCCGGCAAAAATTGCTCCTGTAAATGATTCATCTAACCCTTGAACCATTGAAAAGGGCTTACTGCCACCTGTAATAATTTCAGCCTCCGGATGCAGCGCTTCGATCTTTAAGTTTGTCATCGTTGCATGACTATCATTCACAAGCAAATAATTAACACCTTGTTTAAAAGCACTTGCGATAATTGCATTCGCTTCTTCTGTCATGATCTGACAGCCACGCTCATAATGGTTTGCCTGTGCACTAACAAAGCGATAATCAGGTAATCCAGTAATTCCTTCCATATCAACGGATAAATAAAGTCGCATCAATTAATCCCCCTATAATATATTTATAAGTTTTCAAAAAACAAACGAAT
>DATGTA010000108.1:0-2375 GCA_035302085.1 Bacillota bacterium | reverse complement strand
TCGACTGTCATTTCTCGTCCATTTTTAATGTTCCAACTTTCAGGATTGTGACACCCTTTACAAAAATGTGGGCAACCAGCAAAGAAAATGACTGTCCGCAAACCTTCACCATCAACAACAGAATCGTGGATAATATTCATTACTCTCATTAAAGATCACATACCTTAATTGATATAATCATGACAAATCACCAGGTAATAGTTATCGACTTTGTGATAAATATTGGTGCTTTACCCGCTCACTTTCCTCAGCTCTTTTCGCTGTATTCCACTTATTCATATCTCCGACTAGGTACCCGGTAATTCTACGGATACGTTCGATCGTTTGTTCGTTGTCATTGCCGCAACTTGGACAGCTGTTATCAATGATGCCAGTATAACCACAAGGCTTACAACGATCAACCGGATGATTAATGGATCCATAACCAAAATCATGTTCAGCCATTGCTTTGACTAAAACATCCAGCGCCTTAATATTTTTTGATAGATCACCATCGCATTCAATATACGAAATATGCCCGCCATTGCATAATTTATGAAATGCTCCTTCAATGCGAATTTTTTCAATTGCTCGAATTGGATAATAAACAGGAACATGAAATGAATTGGTATAGTATTCTCGATCCGTAACCCCAGCAATTTCACCAAATTCAGCTCGATCTCGTTTTGTAAAACGTCCTGATAATCCTTCAGCAGGTGTTGCGATTAACGAAAAATTCAAATCATAAAAGTCACATGCTTCATCAATGCGTTGGCGCATGAATTTTACAATGCGGTAGCCTAATTTAAAGGCACGCTCTGATTGACCATGATGTTCACCAATTAAAGCGACTAGCGCTTCAGCTAATCCAATGAAGCCAACACTCAATGTGCCTTGCTTCAGGACATTCTCTAAAGTATCAGCTGGCTTTAATGATTCACTATTTTTCCAAACTCCCTGACCATATAAAAATGAAAAATGTTGTGCTTGTTTTTGAGCTTGAAATTTAAATCGATCTAATAATTGTTGAATAACTAATTCAACGTAATCATCTAGTTTGGTGAAAAAACCTTCAATCGATTGTGACGTTAAGGCGATTTTTACAAGATTAATTGATGTAAAGGATAGATTTCCTCGTTGGATACTATAATCATCACCATGGCGATTTTCCATGACGCGTGTTCGGCATCCCATATAAGAAACTTCTGACTCAGGTGTCCCATCATAATGTGTGATGTTCATACTTGAATCAATAAAACTAAAGTTAGGGAACAAGCGCTTTGCTGTTGTTTCTAAAGCAAGTTTATAAAGATCATAATTTGGATCATTTGGTGAAAAATTGATCCCTTTTTTAAGTTTAAAAATTTGAATTGGAAAAATAGGTGTTTCACCTTTGCCTAAGCCTGCTTTTGTTGCAAGCAATAAATTTTTAATTAACATTCTTCCTTCAGGAGAAGTATCTGTTCCGTAATTAACCGATACAAATGGAACTTGTCCACCACCACGTGAATGCATTGAGTTACAGTTATGAATAAATGCTTCACATGCTTGATAAACATCTCTTTCTGTCTCTAGCCAAGCGGTTTCTTCAAGTTTATTTCTATCCCATTCAAGTGGATAATTAATTAAACGTTTTTTGTGTTTTAAATATGTTTTACGTACATATGGTGCTAAATCATAATCGAACATCGGATAACTTTGTCCGCCATGTTGCATATTTTGATTTGACTGGAAGATAATTGATGACAATGCCATCGCACTCGTGATATCGGAAGGTTCTCTCATAAAGCCATGTCCAGTATTGAAGCCGCCCTTTAAGATTTTACCTAATGGAATTTGGGTACATGTCGTAGTTCCTGTTGGATAAAAGTCTAAATCATGTGGATGAATATAATTTTCATTCATTGCTTGGACAACTTCTGGTCGAAGTAGTTTTGATTTTGCATAGAACTTTGCAGCTTCTGAGCCAAATTTAGACATTTGTCCCATTGGTGATTGGCCATCAACATTTGCATTTTCTTGAATTAAATCTTGATTTGACGCTTGGACAATTTGATTAAGTGCGTCAATTAATTGTTTAGTAGATTGGTATGATTGAGCGAGTACTTTCATCTGATTCACTCCTGATTCGTTCTTCATAATATGTAAAACATAACAATATATAGGTAAATAAAAAGGTTCTAACACAACATGTTGTGTTAGAACCTAGTTTAGCATATTATGTTTTTTTTACCAGTTAAAAAAGTTACATCTACAGTAAAAAATGACTTTAGGAATGAACTTTAGCTGTGATTTTGACAACTTTATGACTTTATTATAATCAATTTTTAGTTAGATTATGTGTGATACTCTTTAGAAGAACGAGCCAATTTGATTCAGAAATTGACCAAAAAGTG
>DATGTA010000107.1:0-6323 GCA_035302085.1 Bacillota bacterium | reverse complement strand
ATTTTATTGCTTTGATCAAACATGAAATTATCAAACGACATTTGCTCCACCATTTAAAATAAATAGCCATGGTCGTTGTTGTATGAATTTTTAAAAGACTAAATGAGGGCAAATTAAATGTATACTACTAATATACGAATATTAGCATAATACATTATCATTCACAAACAAACATAATCAACGAATCTGATTAAAAAAAGCCGTCAAGCAACTTCTCGTTAAGTTGCGTTTTTATTTTTAAGACAGGCACAATCATTCACTAACCATCATATAGTACGAATATAGGCAAATGCCTAGATGAGATCGGATGAAAGGGGTAAATGATGTGCTGTCAACTTTGTTAAGTATGTTTTCTGTGCTCATTAAAAAAACTTTGCTATTTGTCTCTTACGTTAAAAATCAAGCGTTTCCCCAACCTTTAGAAGCTGAAGAAGAAGCTAAATATATTGCGCAAATGAAGGCTGGCGATAACAATGCTCGCAATAAATTGATCGAACATAATTTACGACTTGTCGCTCATATTGTCAAAAAATTTGATAATACCGGAGAAGAGGTAGAAGATTTAATTTCTATTGGCACGATCGGTCTTATAAAAGGTGTGGAAAGTTTTCAAATGAGTCGAGGCACAAAGCTTGCGACATATGCGGCAAGATGTATCGAAAACGAGATTCTTATGCACCTTCGAACATTAAAAAAGACGAGTAAAGATATTTCTTTAAATGACCCAATCGGTCAAGATAATGAAGGAAATGAAGTCAGTTTAATCGATATATTAGAAGCGGAAAATATTAACGTTATCGAATACATTCAATTAAATATGGATATCGAAAAAATGGAAAAATATTTTAACGTCTTAAATGAACGCGAAAAAAAAGTAATTATTTACCGTTATGGCCTCAGTCATCATAAAGAAATGACACAACGAGAAATTGCCAATTTATTAAAAATTTCCCGAAGTTATGTTTCGCGGATAGAAAAAAGAGCTCTTATGAAAGTTTTCCGTGAATATTATCGCCATGAAAAGTTAATGTAACATGATTAATTGGTTACTTTTGTTATTAGTAACAATTATTTCATTTATTCGTAAACAATGATCATAACTGACCAACTTATTTAAGATAATTGGTTTAAACACCCAATGACAATTTTGCTTGAGTTTTTAGCTGCTTGTTTTAAGAATTGATCAAACGTAATTGATGATTTTTTACCTGCAATATCTGATAGTGCGCGAATGACAACAAATGGTGTTTGATAATGGTAACAAACTTGAGCGATAGCAGCAGCTTCCATTTCAACAGCAATCAGATGAGGTATTTGTTTTCTAACAAAATTTACACGATTCTCATCACTCATAAATGAATCACCCGTAGCAATCGTTCCTTGGACACTGGCAAGTGACAATTCACGAATCGATTGTTTCGTCACCTTCAGTAAATACTCGTCCGCTATGTATCGTTCAGGCATTCCAGGAACTTGTCCATATGCATAATCAAAACTTGTTGCATCTACATCATGATAAACGACATCTCTTGAAACAACGACATCGCCAACAGATAATACATCTGAATAACCACCGGCTGAGCCTGTATTTATGACATGGTTTGGTTCATAATATTCATGTAAAAGTGTCGTTGCTATCGCAGCATTTACTTTTCCGATGCCTGACTTTACTAAAACAACCTTTCGCTGAGAGATTTTTCCTTCATAAAAATGACAATGAGCGATATGGCGTTCTTTTTTATGTGTCATCTTTTTTAACAAATAGTCAACTTCTTCTTGCATCGCTGCAATAATCGCAATCATTAACTGTTCCTCGTTTCATGAATTATTTAATAATCTCGACACGCTCCAATTGTTCAAGTCGTGTCGGTTGCCATCCTTTATGGGGCACCCAAGATAAAAACACTCGATAAATTTCTGAATGATCTGGAGTTGATACGGTTGCAATAGCCTTTTGGTCCCCACCATTGCCGATCCAATGGATAAGCATATCATCTATACTAACAACTGTTTCTATAGCTGTAACCATTTCTTTCCAATCGACAGATTCTTGATTAAATTGAACGGTGTGTGGTTCTTCTTGAGTTGTTCCAACTGGTTGCCATTCACCTTCTAATGCTTCGATCACATTTGGATCATCAGTTGAGACGGCATTCACTTCAACTGATTGATTATCAACCATCTGTTCTGTTTGTTCTTTTTCACCTTCAGTATGTTCATTTGGATCTACTGAATCATCAGCTTGTTCACTCTCTGAGTCATCACTAACAGATGCTTCAGTCACATCATCATCATGATCGGAAGCTTCTTGTTCCAATTGATCTTCACTTGCTAATGACTCCTCAACACCTGAAGGATCATTTAGTGCATCTGGTTCTTCATCATTGCCCCAAAAAAGCATAAAAATTAAACCAAATAATAATAATACGCCAAGGATAGAGAAAATCGTTATCGAACGCATAACCGAACGACGCTTTTGATATTTTTTTACACGTGATAACTGATGATCATGATCCATACGTGTTTAACCCCTTTTCAAACACTTTTTCATACACTTAAGTTGAAACGTTTGCAGGGTTACGTCAATACACGCGACCGCTTACCCTGCACTCGATTATTTTAAATCATTTTTTAATAGATCAGACGTATATAAATCAGCAAAATGTTATTTATTCAACACTGACAATCTTCACTTCAATATCGCCACCGGGTGTTGTTACAGATACTTCTGAGCCGATTTCTTTGCCGAGCAAACTTTTAGCAATTGGCGAATCATTAGAAATTTTTCCTTCGAAAGGATCTGCTTCAGCACTACCAACGATTGTATATGTTTCCATATCACCATCAGGTAATTCTTGGAATGTCACTGACTTGCCAAGTGAGACGATTCCTTGGTTTTTTTCATCATTTTCAATAATTACCGCATGACGAATCATTTTCTCTACTTGAGCAATTCGTGTTTCAACAAACGCTTGCTCTTCTTTAGCTGAGTCGTATTCGGAATTTTCAGAAAGGTCCCCAAAGTCACGAGCAATTTTAATTCGTTCAACAACTTCTTGACGCCGTTCAGTTTTTAAATAATGCAATTCCTCTTCTAATTTTTTCTTACCTTCTTGTGTCATGTAATAGTTTTTATCTGTTGACATTTCACAACACTCCTTCAAATTAATTCGTTTCATTTATTTTTAATACGCAAAAGCTTAAGCCGTACGTATTTTATTCATATTGGTTACCAAACAAAAACATACCGATTATTTCGCTATTTTTATACTAATAGCAATTCCATCACCAATCGGGATAAAAGTTGTCATAAAATTGGGATGTTTAGCTAACCAATCATTATATGCTTGTATATTTTTTACGATTTTCTCATATCGGTGGGGGATGTTTTTTGAGTTTACCACATAATGACGAAATAGTACATTGTCCGTTACAATTATTCCTTCATCATTTAAATGTCGCTCAGCTTGTTTAAAAAACTGTTTGTATTTACTTTTTGCAGCATCAATAAAAATAAAATCATACATATCCCCTTGGGTTGTTGTTAAGTATTGTAAGGCATCTTCATTGATTACTTTAATTTGCTTTGATTTTTTATATTTTTCAATTATTTTTACCGCTTTATTATAACGTTTATGATCATTTTCAAGCGTTACAATTTTACTATAAGGGCAAGCATCTGCCATTCGTATCGCTGAATAACCAATTCCTGTCCCGATCTCTAGTATCTTTTTTGGTTGTTGAATGTTGATAATCGTCATTAATAAATGAAGAGCTGTCTCTTCCATAATCGGGATCTCGGCTTTTATTGCTTCATCTATTAATTGTTCGGTTAGTTGATGATTCTGTGGTAATAATTGCTGTATATATTGGTTAACGTTTTGTTCCATGTTAATTATTCAACCTTTTCTATTAAAAGTCATCATCACTTCGATGTTCTGCTTTAAGTTCATTATGTTCATCAAGTGTTTTAGCATAATAAATTTCACCATCATAATCATGTAAAAAATATAAATAATCACTTTCTTCCGGATATAAAGCAGCTTCTAAAGAATTTACGCCAAAATTTGCAATCGGCCCGACAGGTAAATCTTTATGTTTATACGTGTTATAGGGTGAATCTACCTCTAGGTCTTCATATAAAACACGTTCTTTATGTTCACCAAGTGCATAAAGGACGGTAGGATCAGTTTGTAACATCATGCCTTCCTTCATGCGATTATAAAATATTCCGCTAATCATCTGGCGCTCGTCTTCGGTTTTAGCTTCTTTTTCAATTAATGATGCCATCGTTATGATCTCATGAATTGAAAGGTCCCGTTCTCCGATATCCTCATATAAAGGTTGGATAACTTCAACCGTTTTGTTTAACATATATTCAACGATCGTTTCCACCGTTGGATTTTCTTCATAAAAACTATATGTTGCTGCAAATAGATATCCTTCAAGTGGTGTGCGAATGTCATCATCTAAAATTTGTTCACTTAACAATGCTGAGTAATCATCAATTAATGATTCAATATATTCATCATCGTCAAGGACTTCTAAAAATTCATCTTTGGTCACTGGTAGCTCGTCCGCATAAATTTCAGCAATTTCCTCGATTGTTTTTCCCTCAGGGATCGTTACCGTATATGTCGGCTCAACGATAATTTTTCCTGTTTGCAGTGACTCGATGATTTCATCTAACGTTAAAGATTGTGATAATGTATATTCACCGGCTTGGAAATCGGAGACATTTTTAAATTTAACGTAAAAACGAAAAATACGCGCATCTTTTATCAGTTCATTTTCTTCTAAAATATTAGCGATCGTTGAAGATGAAGAGCCCATTGGTATTTCAATTTCAATGTTTTCTTCACTTTTAGGATCCATAGGTTCAAAAGCGGATGTTATGTAATCGTATGTTTTATAGCCAACTATACCAATAGTGATGAGAAAGACGAGAAAAATAAAAAAAACAATTCTCCGGACAATACGTGCATCCTCACCGCGGCTACGTAAATTATCACGATAAGTAGATGTTCTTTTTTTCTTAGACATAAAAACATCCCCCTTTCATCCGCTATATTATACTAAAAATTAATCAGATTATCTAATATTTAAAAGTTAATTGAACATAGAAAATCGTTGAAAATAGATTTAATGGTTAACGAAACATTTTATGTTACGTTCGTTAAATCATCGGATTATTTTCAACGATTACCATTTAAAATGAACTCGCAAAACTATATGTTTTTTAAAAAGCTAGGCTGGATGTTATCAACGACAATATATTATCGGTTATAATTATTCTAACTGGCCCTCATCAGCTAATGTTGCTAACATTTCTTCAACGATATCCCATTCTTCATCGGAGTCAATTGGAAATAGAGCAAGATCATTGTTCTCATCTTCATTAACTTCATAACGAAAGGCATACACTTCAACTTCCTCATCATCTACCTGCTCAGCAGGTACAACGGCAATATATGAATGACCGAGCTCTTTCACATCAAATGTTACTAACGTCTCAAACAAATGTTCTTCACCATTTTCATCCGGTATAACAATTCGTTCTTTCGGTTCTAAGACCATTACGTCACTCCTTTACTTTGCATATCTAAATAGTTTTGTAAAATAACGACAGCAGCTACTTTATCAACAACTTTTGCTCGTTTTTTACGGCTCATATCAGCTTCAAGTAATGTGCGTTCGGCAGCCATTGTTGATAATCGTTCATCAAAAAAGATCGTTGGTAGTTGATGAACATTAGCAAAATGTTCTGCAAAACGTTGTACAGCTTTACCTCGTTCACCAATTGAGCCGTCCATATTTTTCGGTAAGCCAATGACCGCTTTCGTTATTTCATGCTCGTTTATGATATGCGTTAATGGCTTATCAGCTGATGAAAGCTTCGTCTCATCCCATTTAATCGTCGTTAATCCTTGGGCCGTCCAACCTAAAGCATCGCTTATCGCAACTCCAATTGTTTTTGATCCAACATCAAGTCCAATAATTTTCATTTGTTGTCCTTCTGTTGCTTTAAATAGTATTTGACAAGTTCTTCAATAATTTCATCACGTTCAATTTTGCGGATTAAATTGCGTGCATCTTTATATCTTGGAATATAAGCTGGATCGCCAGACAGCAAGTAACCTACAATTTGATTGATCGGATGATATCCTTTTTCCTCGAGTGCCTGATGAACCGTTAAAAGTATTTCTTTCGTATTCTGGCTATATGGTTCATCCGAAAAATTAAATCGCATCGTCTTATCTGTTGAATTCATCGCGACACCTCACTCTTAGTTTTGCTTTCTCATCTATCATAGCATGTTTAAC
>DATGTA010000106.1:0-4131 GCA_035302085.1 Bacillota bacterium | reverse complement strand
TTCGGCAATGACCCGATCTTCACTAATGCCAAGGTGTGATAATAAAACGATTATATCTGACGTCGCCTTTAAAGTTTCAACATATCTTTCCAATGCTATATAAGGTGATTCAATATCCCAACCAAGTAAATGATAAAATGTTTCATAAGGAACGGTTAAACCTAAAATTCCTATTTTAACCCCTTGTTGAGATGTCACTTGTGCTGTTGGATAAAGCCAATTCGGCTGCTTTTCAAGTTGACTTCGTAAATTACTACAGACGACTGAAAAATTTGCTTGATTATACAATTGGTAAAGATCAGTTCGTGATAAAGTAATTCCTTCGTTATTTCCGAGTGTTGCAAAATCATAGCCTAACTCATTCATTAAGGCAACATTTCCTTGGCCTTTAAATGCTTCAGCCATATGATTCACCCGATCAACATGATCACCAACATCAACAAGTAAAGTCGTTTGCTGCTCAACTGTTTTTTTCGCACGTTCATTTTTAATATATGCAGCTACTTGGGGCCAATAATCGAAATGACTATGTAAATCGTTTGTATAATAAATATAGATTAATTCTTTCATTGTCTACCTCACACAATGTATTTTCAACTCATTCCTTCTAAAATTAACCGAATACCAATGACAATGAGAATGATACGCAATAACCATTTGAGAATAGATCCTTTTAGCAATTGATTAACTTTAGCACCTAAAAATCCACCTATCCAAGCGCCAGGAATAAAAAATAGTGCATAAGACCAAATGATATGTCCTAAATAAATATGTGTTAACGAGCCAAAAAAACTTGTCACTAAAATCATGAACATTGAAGTGGCGGTTGCCACATGCGGTGGGACATAAAACAATAAAATAAGGGCGGGAACAACAATTGATCCCCCACCAATTCCAAATAAACCGGAAACAGTACCGACAATAACTGATATGGCAAAAGCAAATGGAACTGAAATTGAATATTCATGAACTTCACCATCAACGACGAAACGACGTAACTTTCTTTCATTCGGTGAACTCGTCTGATCTGTTTTTGGTTCTCGTTTGACAAACATAAGTATCGCTAAACCAATAACAAATAAACCAAAATATAAATTGAATTGATCCGTATTTACAAATTGATTAATCCAAGCCCCTAAAATACCACCAGGAATACTCCCAAGTAATAATATCGCACCTGTACGAAAATCAACTCGACCTTTTTTAGTATAAGATATTGTTGATGACATCGCTGTAAAGATCATGGCTACTAATGAAAGCCCAACGATTGTTTGTGGTTTTGCCCATTCAAATGCTGTGAATTGATCGGCTAAAAATAACATCGTTGGTATAAAAATAATGCCTCCACCTAAGCCTAACATACTCCCGACAAACGCTGTAATCATTCCTACCAAAAGACAAATGATAAACACCATACATATCACGACCATTTCTGCTATATTGCTTCGTAACATTATTTATTTTACAATTCTATTCTTTTATCACAATGAGGGGCAAGGGAGTTTAGTAAGGCCTTTTAAATATTGGCCGAATGTTTAAATGATAACATATTTTATCTTTTGAGGCATGATCATTAGTACTTTACATGTGAGTTTACGTCTAACTGTACGAATTTATCAATGGCAACTGACTCAATTATCTAGTAAATGTGATAATCGCCAAAGCAAAAGTTCTACTAGTTCATATAAATATATTGAAACTCACAGAAAGGATGAATGAAATGTCAAAAAATGAGTCAAAAAAGTATCGTAATTGTGACTGTGAAGCGCCACCTTGCTATCAATGTGAATATTATGAAACGAATCATAAACGTCCACCAACTTTAGCAACAGATTGTATTGTTGTTGAATCACTTCTTTGCTCAAAAAGAGTCAATCAAGTAGCTGAATTAGCTGTTCCAGTTGCCTCTCTCGGGGACGTTATATCAGTTGACCCTGGCGGAGTGATTAATCCACCGATCACCGTAACACCAGATATTAATGGTCTTGTCAGTCAAACAACTGTTGTCAAAGATATGGTCATTACGACAGGATACTTGCCAGTCAGTATATCTGCTCTCGGACTTGATGCACCTCTACAGCTAAACATTCCATTTCAAGCAGAAACAAATTGCCCTGGTGTTTGTCCTGAAGATACCGTAAGATTATCACCAAATAATATCGAAGCATCAGTTACCCAAGGTATTGAAGCACTTGACGTTAGTGTAGCGAATATTCTTTTTAAAGTAATTATTTCAACACACCTAACCGTGACAAGGCCAATTATAGCTAAAGCTGATCATTTAAAAATTGTAAAAGATGTCAATGAAGATCGTTGTCAATCAAGTGATAACAATGGTTAAACAGGGCGCTTTTCAAAATGAATTATTTAATGTTCAATCGGCCAAAGATAAAGTTTCTACAGTCAAACAATCAAGCGGTGACGCTGAAATCCTCGTTGATGAAAAACAAATTGTCGAGATTCTTGAACAACAATTAGCACTTTTACACGATATTCATTATTTATTAGAAAAAATGGATCATAATAAAAAGGAGAAAAAACGCTTATTTAACTTTAAGAAGGAATAAATATTAGCACTATTAACTCGCCTTCCGTTATACCATCATAAACAAATAAACCCTTGCTACAAAATAATTGTAGCAAGGGCTATTATTAATAAGATTAACCGATGGATCCTTCCATCTCGTACTTCATCAATCGGTTCATTTCAACTGCATATTCCATTGGTAATTCACGTGTAAACGGTTCGATAAAGCCCATGACAATCATATCTGCCGCTTCTTGCTCCTCAAGCCCACGGCTCATGAGGTAGAAAAGTTGCTCTTCAGAAACTTTCGAAACCCGTGCCTCATGTTCCAATGAAATGTTATCATTGTAAATTTCATTGTATGGAATCGTGTCCGAGAATGACTTATCATCTAAGATAAGTGTGTCACATTCAATGTTTGCTCGTGCACCTTCTGCTTTACGACCGAAATGAACAATACCCCGGTAAGATACTTTACCACCATCTTTGGAAAGTGATTTTGATACAATCGATGATGATGTGTTAGGTGCTAAATGATACATTTTAGCGCCAGCATCTTGGTGCTGTCCTTCGCCAGCAAATGCAATGGAAATTGTATATGCACGTGAACCTTCACCACGTAGCAAGACAGATGGATATTTCATCGTTAATTTTGAACCCATATTTCCATCAATCCATTCCATGATTGCATTCTCTTCACATGTTGCACGCTTTGTCACAAGATTATAAACATTATTTGACCAGTTCTGAATGGTCGTATAACGACAGTATGCATCTTTCTTAACAAATATTTCAACGACTGCAGCGTGTAATGAATTCGTTGAATAAATGGGTGCTGTACATCCCTCAACATAATGAACATGGGCCCCTTCATCAACGATGATTAATGTCCGTTCAAACTGTCCCATGTTTTCTGAGTTAATTCTAAAATAAGCCTGTAATGGTGAAGGCACCTTAACTCCTTTTGGTACGTAAATAAATGAGCCACCAGACCAAACGGCTGTATTTAGAGCAGCAAATTTATTGTCTGATGCGGGAATGACTTTCCCGAAATATTCCTTGAAATATTCTTCATGCTTTTGAAGTGCTGAATCGGTATCAGCGAAAATAATTCCTAATTCTTCTAAATCTTTTTCTAAACTTTGGTAAACAACTTCAGATTCATACTGTGCAGAAACACCTGCTAAATATTTTTGTTCTGCTTCTGGAATACCGAGTCGATCAAATGTTTGCTTAATTTCTTCCGGTACTTCATCCCATGTTCTACCTTGTTCTTCCGAAGGTTTAACATAATAGATAATCTCATCAAAATCAAGCTCTGAGAGATCACCACCCCACATTGGCATTGGTTTACTAAAGAATATATCTAATGCCTTTAGACGCTCTTCAAGCATCCATTCCGGCTCTTCCTTCATTCGCGAAATTTCCTCAACAACTTCACGTGTTAATCCACGTTCTGTACGGAAAACTGAAACGTCTTTATCCCTAAAACCATATTTATAATCTTCCATTTCAGGTACATTTTTCGCCATGTTAATACCTCCTTAAATGATTAAAACTTAACTACTGATCATCCTCGACCCCTTTTTCCATTGCTTTCCAAG
>DATGTA010000105.1:0-2495 GCA_035302085.1 Bacillota bacterium | reverse complement strand
AATGCCATTTGATCAATTTGCTTTTTCGCAACTTCGCCCAACTCTTTTCTACCGTGACCGATATTTACATTCCATAACGATGATCTAGCATCAATATATCGCTTGCCATCAATGTCTTCTAAATAGACCCCATCACCTTTTGTAAAAATAAAAGCAGGACCTTCTTCTTGTTGCTGTTTAATCGATGACGTTGGGTGTATAAAATGCTTTTTGTCCAATTCAATTAATGTTTCTTTCGAGTATTTTGTCATTTTGACCTCCCGTGGCTTTAAAGCCTTATAATAGTCTGTATCTTTGCATACTTTGCGTTTAATAGTTTAACATAAATTTTTCAAAATTAAACATTTAAATTTTCAATAATTGTCGTTATTCCCATTCCGCCGGCGATACATAAAGTAACCATTCCGTATTTTTCGCTGCGTCGTTCCATTTCATGCAACAGTTTCGTTAATAAAATAGCACCTGTTGCACCAATTGGATGCCCTAATGCAATCGCACCACCATTGACGTTTACTTTCTCAAGGTCGAGACCTAATTCTTTTATAACGGCAAGAGCTTGAGCAGAAAATGCCTCATTAAGTTCAATTAACCCAATATCATCTAATGTTAAACCCGCATCGTCAAGCGCTTTCAGTGTCGACGGAACAGGGCCAATTCCCATATAGTCTGGAGCAACACCAGCCGCTTTCGTTGTCAAAATTTTTGCTTTTGGTTGGTAGCCATTAGTTTGTGCCCAATCACTTGATGCGATTAGTAATGCTGATGCCCCATCATTTCGTCCACTACTATTTCCAGCGGTTACCGACCCATCTTTCTTAAAGACTGGTCGAAGGGTCGCTAATTTTTCCACTGATGTATCTCTTGGATGTTCATCCGTATCAAAAATAGTTGTCTCGCGACGAGTTTTAACCGTGTATGGTGTAATCTCTTCTTTAAATTTACCTTGCTTAATCGCTTCATGAGCAAGTGCTTGACTGCGATAAGCAAATTCATCTTGTTCTTCTCGAGAAATTTTGTATTGTTCCGCGAGATTTTCAGCCGTAAAACCCATTGTCAAATCACCGTACTGCTCATATGGTTGCGAGCGTGGTTGGCTTTCTGTATTAGGGTCTAATAACAAACCATTGCCTGCTCCATAACCATATCTCGCTTGACGAATGTAATAAGGAGCGGTACTCATACTTTCTGCACCACCAGCTACGATTACATCCGCTTCCCCTAAAGCAATTTGTTGCGCCGCATTCCAAACCGCTTGGACACCCGAACCACATTGGCGATGAACGGTATATCCTGGTGTTTCTATGGGAATCCCAGACCGTAAAGAAGCGATTCGGGCAAGGTTAGATGTATCAGCACTTTGTTTAGCTTGCCCTAAAATAACTTCATCAATGGCTTCTTCGTTTACTTTCGTTCGATTGAGCAATTCCGTAACAACGTGGCTTGCTAGATGATCGACCTCAATATTTTTTAATGAGCCACCTAGTCGACCAATGGGTGTTCGAACGGAATCAATAATTACTGCATCTTTCATTGCGATCACTTTCCTTTAGTCATAATGATAAAAGCCTTTACCGTTTTTCCTGCCATATCGTCCAGCCTTTACATATTTGATTAACAATGGACATGGGCGATACTTTTCGCCTAACGTTTGATGTAAATACTCCATATTTCTTAATCGCGTATCTAAACCAACTAAATCAGCGAGTTCTAAAGGCCCCATCGGATGATTTAACCCAAGTTTCATCGCTTTATCAATATCTTCAGCTGATGCGACACCTTCCATAAGCATATTCATCGCTTCATTACCGATTAATGCGTTCATTCGACTCGTGACAAAGCCAGGAAATTCATTCACTTCGACCATTTCTTTTTTCAATTTTTCAGTGATTGTCCGGACGTGATCAACCGTTTCGTCAGATGTATCCAATCCTCTGACGACTTCAATTAATTTCATCTTATGAGGCGGATTAAAAAAGTGCATCGCTAAACATTTTTCCGGCCGTGATGTTTGAGCCGCAATTTCAGTCGGACTCATCGTTGATGTATTTGTTGCTAAAATCGTATGTTCTGGACAATATTTGTCGAGTTGTTTAAAAATATCAATTTTCAACTCAATATTTTCGATAACTGCTTCAATGACTAAATCTGCTTCATTAACCGCTTCCTCTAAATTCGTTGATGTCGTTAATCGAGCGAGTACATCTTCTAATGGTTCGTTGACGATCTTTAACTCAATTGCTTTTTGCAATTCTTTTTTCATATAATCTTTCGCCTGTGTGAGGGCAGACTCTTTAATGTCATGTAAATATGTTTGAAATCCATTCATAATTCCGACTAAAGCAATTCCCCGTCCCATGACGCCACTGCCTATAACTGATAACTGTTTCAAAAAAATCACCTCCATTTCATTCGTTTTTTATTAACGGTTAAGATTTATTAATTAATTCACTATATTTGACTAAGTAATGCATGACATTAACGACTTTTTCAGGTGT
>DATGTA010000104.1:0-2816 GCA_035302085.1 Bacillota bacterium | reverse complement strand
TAGCGGTGGACAGGATCTTTAAATACTTTTACTTCATCTAATTGTTGCGCTTTATAACTCATTATTGTCAGCCCATTTCTTTTCGTCACTTACACAATATTATATAATAGATAAAGCTTAGAATAAATCATTGACCCCATTATTTTAACAATTTACTGAAAACTTAACATTATTGTAGGTGAAACGATGAAAAATCTCAAAGAAATTCGCATCATTGATCATACAGCGACAAAAGAACTCAATAATATTCCCTTAACGGCGGTGACATCCTTCGCCATTGATGATGCTTTAGCTATTGCTGTCGGCTTGAAACAAGTTCCGTCGACGTTACGATTATGGGCTCATCCAAAAACAGTCGTTTTAGGAATCCCTGATACTCGACTTCCTTACATTGAAGACGGTGTTAAATATTTAGCGAACAAAGGGTATCGTGTAATCGTCCGTAATTCTGGTGGATTAGCGGTCGCGCTTGATGCGGGTGTTTTAAACATGTCACTTATTTTGCCACAAATGAAACGATTATCAATTGATGCCGCTTATGAGATCATGTATCACTTCATTCAACAAATGCTACAAAATTATACGAATGAAATAGCTGCCTATGAAATTGTTGGTTCATATTGTCCAGGTGATTATGATTTAAGTATTCAAGGAAAAAAGTTTGCCGGAATCTCCCAGCGACGGGTGCGTGATGGTGTTGCGGTTCAAGTTTATGTTGATGTCACAGGGAATAGTTTGATGCGAGCAAAACATATTCAAACCTTTTATGAGCGAAGTCGAAAAGGCGAACAAACGGCATTTAATTATCCCGATATTAATCCCCATGTCTTAAGTTCTTTAAATACATTGATTGACCGTGACATTACATTACAAAAGGTAAAACAACTGGCCATTGACACGATTAAATCACAAACAAATTTAGCAAATGAACATTCATTGACACATGAGGAAATTGACATATTTGCGAAACGTTATGAGCAAATGGTCAAACGTAACAGACAAATTAATCAATGGGTCACTACATAATTGTTTAAGACTTTTCTTGCTTTTTAAGAAAAGTCTTTTTTAATCGTTTAGGACATATTTCTGTTTTTTCTCTCATACATTGTTTAAAGAAACGGTCTGCATATGAATTGAGGTGTTTATCTTGGCTGTTGTGCAACATACAGAGGAAGATGTTGAGTTGCTCGCACGACTCATACGTGCTGAAGCAGAAGGTGAAGGGAAGCTTGGGATGCTCATGGTCGGAAATGTCGGTATTAACCGTGTACTTGCTGATTGCTTAGATTTCATTGATATTCGCTCGATTCGCCGGATGGTTTTTCAAAGTCCTGGTGGCTTTGAGGCGACACAAAAAGGTTACTTCTACCAACGAGCACGTGCGGTTGATATCGAGTTAGCGAGACGAATCATCGCCGGGGAGAGATTTCATCCTGCAACAAATTCCTTATGGTTTTTTAAGCCAAATGGTGCGTGTCCAGCGCAATGGTTCGGACAGTGGAATTCAGGTCGTTTTAAAGAACATTGTTTTTTTAATCCACTTCCTAGTGAATGTCCAACCGTTTATTAATTTTTTAAGGAGGATTTTTAATGAATCAACCGTATCCTTACTATTATTATCAACCGTATCAACCATACACTTATCCTTATTACTATCAATCAACGACCCAACCTGTTCATTATCCGGCGGAACAACATATGCCCGCAACAAGACAACAAGCGAACGAACATCCGATGGATAATGCGGAAATGTTACCGCTGGAGCAATCGTATATCGAAAATATTTTACGACTTAATCGAGGAAAACAAGCAGTCGTTTATATGACCATTGATCAAGAAACAAAAACATTTGAAGGAATCATCGAAGCGGCGGGTCGTGATCATATTATTCTTAGTGACCCAGAAACTGATCGACGATATTTATTGCTGATGGTTTATTTAGATTATGTCGTCTTTCACGAAGAAATTGAGTATGAATATCCATTTGATGGGGCACAAAATCAATTGGCGAACTATCCTCAACGGTAATTTGACAAGTAAATTCAAAAGCTGGTAGTTTCACTCATTGCCAGCTTTTGATCGTTTTATATTAAATTATATTTGAGAAATAATTGTATAGCCGAGAATAATCCAGCCGATTAAAAATGTTATGCCTCCAAAAGGAGTAATCATTGCAAGAGCTTTTATACCTGTTGTTGAGTAGACATACAAACTTCCGCTAAAAAGTATAATACCGATAAAAAAGAACCAGCCCGCCCACGTTAAGCTCGAGCTTTTAATCGTTGTCATGAGTAGCCCCGTCCCAAGTAAAGCCATCGTATGGAACATTTGATAGTTAACAGCTTTTTCCCATGTTTTTAAAGCATTCTCGGAAATTTTCCCTTCTAACCCATGCGCACCAAAAGCCCCTAAAGCAACGACTAAAAATCCATTCACAACACCGAGCAATAAAAATGTTTTCATTTTGCCAGTCTCCTTTATGAAGTCGTTCACTTTTCAATTATAAATAACTTTTTTGCATTAAAAATCAAAAATAGAGTCACCCGCTAAATCATCCGTTTTTGACGAATGTGAACGTCTTTGTTCACGATGCGTAGACAAGCCTGTCATTGGTTGTGTTTTTTCTTTAGGGAGGGCTGTCGTCTGTTCATCAAGAATCAATTCACATAATAGTTTAGCTTGGGAGATATGTTGCTTTAAAAGTTTTGGATCTTCTTTAGTTTGTTTCGCTAAAGTAACTTGTTCCGACAACTTACGAATAATCGTTGCATAAGAAACACTCAACGGCCATAACTCCCTTCTTCAACAACTGACTT
>DATGTA010000103.1:0-5715 GCA_035302085.1 Bacillota bacterium | reverse complement strand
TTTTTTGGTTGTTGGGGATATGCTTCACGATACAATGCTAAAGGGTCAAATCCTTCATTAATACACCACTGAGCATAAATTAAAATCATCCCTCGTTCATCTTGTTCATATTGCTCAATAATCATACGATCTCGTTCATTTTTTCGCATCGATATAACCTCTTTCATTTAAAAAAGGCCTATCTCCATTAAATAAGAGATAAGCCTTTACTCGTCTTTGTCAAATTATAGTGCGACGACATTCGCTGCTTGCGGTCCACGTTCGCCTTCGACAATTTCAAACTCAACTTCTTGACCTTCTTCAAGTGTTTTGAAGCCTTCAGCTTGGATCGCTGAGAAATGTACGAATACGTCGTCTCCGTCTTCACGCTCAATAAAGCCGAAGCCTTTTTCAGCGTTAAACCATTTTACTGTACCAGTCATTTACATGACCTCCTTACCCAAAAGTATCGTGCAAAGTCATTGAATCAGAAATACATTTACACCCACTTTTTGATAAAGAGATCGTAAAGTATTGCTTCAATTACATTTGCTTATTTTAGAATACCGTTAATTTAAATAAAAAGCAAGTAAAACAACTATTTTTAGCAAATAGTCGTTTATTTTTTGAATACAATTTTTAAATTTCACGTTTGATATGTTATAATCAGCACGTAAATATTTAAAAAAGCAACTCAACATAAGGATGGCTCACATGAATAGATGGTTTTACTTTAACTTTGGCTTACTAAGTTTAGCCATATGGAATATTAGTCAAAAAAACTTTTTCACTCATTTTCAGTTATCCCTATTACTTGGTCTCATTGGTTTATTGTTTACGTTATTTAATTGGACAAGACATGCGATGTATTCAACGATTCGCGAATCAGATGATCGGCAACGTAAAATTAAATATGCCAAGTTATCTAAAAAAGCAATCCCCATTCATAAATGGACAGGTACAGCGGCACTTGTATTTATTATGACTCATGGAATAATAAATTGGCAAACATATCAGTTATCCGTTTATCAAGCTAAAATCATTTCAGGCTTTGTGGCAGGTACTGCTTTATTGGCCGTTGTCATCATCGGTTGGATGCGGCACCTTTGGCCAACGTTACGTAAACGATATTTACATCTTTATTCAGCAATGGCAATGGTTTTTTTAGTCCTTATTCATATTTTTTTATGAATGACTTTCTTGCCATAACTTTTCAACGTTTTGGGCAGAGATTGGTTTGCCAAAATAAAATCCTTGCCCTTGTTTACAACCATTATTTTTTAAAAAGTCTGCTTGGGAATTTCGCTCAATACCTTCAGCAATGACATTTATATTTAATGTCTTCGCAAGTGTAATAATCGCTGACGCAATTGCTTGACTTTCCTCATTGACGTCAATATCACTTATAAATGAGCGATCAATTTTTAATGTGTCAATTGGTAATTTTTTAATATAATTAAACGTACTATAGCCTGTCCCAAAGTCATCAACTGAAATATGAACACCTAATGCGCGAATACGTTGAAGCAATTCACCGGCATTTTCTACATCAACGAACATTGTTTCAGTCACTTCTAACTCTAATAAATTTGGGTTTAACTGGGCATTATGTAATACTTCTTTTAAACAATGAATAAATTGCTCATCAGCTAATTGGCGAACCGACAAGTTAACTGAAATCTTCACAGGTGGATAACCTTGCATCTGCCAACGTTTATTTTGATGAACCGCTTCACGTAACACCCATTCACCAATGGGAACAATTAAGCCTGACTCTTCGGCTAATGGAATAAATTGACCCGGTGAAATTAACCCTAATTCCGGATGTTGCCAACGCAGTAAAGCTTCAAGGCCGATTAGTTCCCCAGTTTCTAAATTGACTTTTGGCTGATAATCTATGTAAAATTCATTATTTTCAATCGCTTTTCGTAATTCATTTTGTAAGAGGACTTGTTCAAGCGATTGTTCCTCTAGCTCTGGGTCATAAAACAAATACCCTTTCCCTCGCTCCTTCATCGCATAAAGCGCTGTATCTGCTTTTGATAACATCTCATCAGCTGTTTTCGCATGTTCCGGAAAAAAGGCAATTCCAACGATACAATTAATCGTATACTCATCACCATTTATATCAATAGGAATTTTAACCGCATCAAAGATCTGTCGCACGAAACGGCGAGCTTGTGACTGATTATCGACGTTTCGTAAAACAACCGCAAACTCATCTCCACCTAGACGAGCGACAATATCAAAAGAACGTAACGTGAATTTTAATCGATCAGCAAATTCAGCTAAAATAGAATCACCGACTTGATGCCCCCAACGATCATTAACATATTTAAATTGATCTAAATCAATAAATAAAAGCGCAAAAGGTGAATTCGTTTCCTTCGCAAGAGCTACTTCTCGCTCAAGCATTTGTAAAAAATGGCGACGATTCGGTAGATCGGTTAAAGCATCATGCATTGCAAAATGAGCATAAGTTTGTTCAGCCTTTTTACTTTCGGTAATATCTCTTGTCACCAAAACTAGACAGGCAATTTCTTGAGCATCCGTATAAATCGCATTAATTGTTGAATTTACATAAAAAGATGAATCGTTATTTGTTAATAAACGATAGTCAATATTTATTGAGTGCTCTTTATCTTTTAATAAAGAGTCAATTTGTTCATTCACTTTTTTGCGATCAGCTTCATGAATCCAATCCGAAAGGTGAGAAGCTTCGATAGTCGCTAAATCGACATTTAATACGGTCTCATGGGAAGGAGAAACATATTGAAATTTAGTATCTGAATCAATAATTGCTATTAAGTCTGATGTATTTTCAGTAATTAAACGATGCATCCGTTCGCTATGTTGAAGTTTTTCTTCCATTTGTTTGCGTTTTGTAATATCATGCCGTACAGAAATAAATTGGTACGGTTGATTCGTCTCATCAAGAAACGGAACAATTGTCGTATCAACCCAGAAATATTGCCCATCTTTTGTCAGATTGCGAATTTCGCCTTGCCAAATTTGTCCTCGGGTAATTGTTTGCCATAATGTTTTAAAAAATTGTTTGGAATGATAACTAGAATTAAATATTCGGTGATTTTTTCCGATAAGTTCTTCTCGTCGATAACCTGATATTTCACATAACTTATCATTGACGGAAATAATGACCCCATCTTTATTTGTTACATTGACGATCGTTGATTGATCAAGAGCAAAATTAATATCTTTTAAACGTTTTAAAAGATAACTATCGACATTAGATGACTTTAGCACATTTTCGTGTTGATTTGCCATACTATCGCTCCTTTTTAGCAGACAAGAGCACCTGAACGGACAATGTTAGGCGAACAAATAGCCCATCATACTAAACTGCATCTAGAGACGTTCATTAACAGACTTATCTTTATTGTATCATTTTCAACTTGTGCTATTTCGCATATTTTAGACAAAACAATGACGATTTCAACGAATGTTATACTGGTAAATTTTAAAACAAACATTGCTAGTAGACGATCCAAATATTAATTTGGCTGTTCTAAGATTGATCAGCATCATCATTTGACTGTTTGTTCGTATGAAAAACTTGACCACCTCTCGCATATTCAACATCCGAAATGTCTAACCGAAAATTAACGACACGAGCAGCGACAAACAAGTAATCTGAAAGACGATTTAAATATTGTAAAATAACAGACGGGATCGTTTCATCTTGTTTCATTAATGTGACAACTGAACGTTCCGCACGGCGGGCAATCGTTCGCGCAATATGTAACGTTGCTGCTTCTTTTGCGCCACCAGGCAAAATAAATCGCTCAAGTTTTGGGGTTTCCTCAGTATATTCATCGATTTTTTTCTCTAAATATGTGACATGTTCTTCAGTGACTTTCAGTTGATAACGTTTCGATACGGTCGCTAAATCAGCCCCACAGTCGAATAATTCGTGTTGAATTTTTTCTAAGTCATGAATCACATCATGAAACGTTTGCTCATCAAGTTGGGCGACAGCTAATCCGATATAACCATTTAATTCATCAACCGTCCCATAGGATTGTACGCGGATATTATCTTTATCGACACGAGCCCCGATTAACGCCGTTTTTCCTTGATCACCTGTACGTGTATATAATTTCATTTGTTATCCTCCTCATTTATATTCAAGCGTAAACTTTTACGGTTTCTTTTAAAACTTGCTGACGTTTATCTTACCTAAAAGTCTTGCTATTTTTATTATACATGGTTATCAATCCATTTGTCCCTTGTGTCTTAAATATTTTTTAATCGCTTTCTTCGTACATTTGTAAACACCTTTACCAACTAAACGACCAAGTGGAGTTAATGTTCCCCCATAAGATTGTTTGCTTCCTTGTTGGGTTGCTGCGATTAAAATACTATCCGTAGCCGTCCCTGTTGCAAATGTATCATATAAATGATCGGTAATATTTAAATCGTGAAGCACTTTCACCTTCGCCTCAGTTGCCGTCGTTAATGATTGAATAAATGCCTCATCTGTTAAATGACCATTAACAAATATCCACGTATTAATCGTCCCTATTTTTTCAGCTTGACGTTTTTTTCCTAAAGAGGCATCGATGGCATGACCGACACTTGCTGTCACGACGATAAACAGTGATAAATTCTCTTCGCTAAACAATTGATAAGTGACATCTGTTAATGAAACAGCTGTCATCATACTTACCGTCTCATTCGGTAAAAAGTTGTGTTGCTTTAAATAAGCAATCATATCTTGTTCATGGTCAATACATTCATAATGCTCACTTACCCACCGATTCACAAATGTGCGATGCCAGCCGACACCAGAACCTGTCACACCAGATGACATCGTTTTTAATGGGAAAGGGACATTCACAACAATTCGTTCTTCATTAACCGTTAAATAGTGATCATTGATCGTTAGTCGTTTATTTTCATGATCATTGGGCAATAACATCATTTGCGGCTTAGGCACTTTCGGATGTGGATGATTTTCAATCGCTGTTTCATAAACGGCTTCAATCCGCGATTTTTCTAAAACAATATCAGGGGTATCACAAATATTTTTTTGTCCTTTTTCCAATAATAACAACCGGTCACAGTAGAGACTGGCAATATTTAAGTCATGAAAAATAGAGACAACTGTTAGATCTTTTTCTTTCGTCCATTGTTTTAAAACATCGAGTAGTTCTTTTTGAAAGGATAAATCTAGATGGTTTGTCGGTTCATCTAATAGTAAAATTTCGGGGTCTTGGGCAAGCGCTTGCGCAAGAAAAACACGTTGTCGCTCACCGCCTGAGAGTTGATCGATCGGAACGTGTGCATAATGGCTTACACCTGTTTGTTCCATAACATTGTTGATCATTTTTTCATCATGTTTTGTAAGTGTACTGAAAATTCCTTGTTGATGTGCATAACGGCCAAGAGCGACTGTTTCTTGCACCGTATAACTAAAGGTTTGCATCATCTGTTGTGGTAAGACAGCCATTAACTTGGCGAGTTGCTTCGATGTGTATGTTGCCAGTTGTTTTCCCTTTAAGTTAATATGGCCTTTTTCGGGAGTTAAAATTTGGCTAAGCATCTTTAATAATGTCGTCTTTCCACTGCCATTTGGGCCAATGATACCAAACAATTCACCTTTTGCTACTTGAAAAGATATATTGTGAATAACATTGATGTTATTATATCCGCCCGAAACTTGTTTGACAGAAATCATGCAAATCAGCTACTTTCTAAGCGATTTTTCATTAAGAT
>DATGTA010000102.1:0-3535 GCA_035302085.1 Bacillota bacterium | reverse complement strand
CTTCCATCATCGCATATTGGACATTTTGTTCGACCATTTCGTGAAATGAACGTTGTAATTGAAAGGCATCAGGTGTTGTATTAACAATCGGCCGTACTTGATTGCCAATTTTCATTTGAATCGTGCCGATAATGCCTGTTTTTTTCTGATACATTTGAAAAATAGCTTCTAAAATGTACGTAATCGTCGTTTTACCATTTGTACCAGTAATGCCTATCAGTTGTAGTTGTTCAGTTGGGTCATTGAAAAACTTTGCAGCAATTTTTGCTAACGCTCGCGTCGTATCAGGAACGATAATTGTTGGAACTGAGAGATCTAATGCTCGCTCAGCAATAACAGCAACGGCGCCATGTTCTACGGCTTGTTTCGCAAAATCATGACCATCGACCGTAAACCCTTTAATACAAATGAATAGATCACCTGTTGTAACTTCACGTGAATCGACATGTATTGAATTTATGTTTAAATGTTCAACCGTTACATCGGTATGATAAAACGGTAAAACAGCAACAATTTGCGCTAAATTCATAAGACACTTCCTATCTACTCAACATGGATTAACCATTTAAATTAACATCGTTTTTATTATAACAAACTTTCTTATCTTTCTCGATTATTTTTTTGTTGATAAATAAATTCTTAACGTCGAACCTGATTCGACCTTCGATTTTGGTTTTGGCTCTTGATCGACAATATAATCACCTTCACCAAAAGCTTCAATTGTCAAATTTGTATAAAGGTTTGTCAACTCCTCGGTCGTTAAACCAACAACATCTGGCACTTCAACGGGTGGATTTTCCGGCCAAACATATTTTTTATCTAGGCCGGTTTTACGTTTCGGGACATCTAAAGCCATTAAACTATCGTGGATGATCGTTCCGACAATTGGGGCTGCCACAACGCCACCAAATTGAACGGTATCTTTTGGATTATCAATGGCCACATAGACGACTATTTCTGGATCATCTGCTGGAGCAAAACCGATAAATGAGAGAACATAATTATTTTGCATATATCGTCCATCTTCACCCACTTTTTGGGCGGTTCCTGTTTTACCTCCGACCCGATAACCATCAACATATGCCGGTCGCCCAGTACCATTCGCTACAACTCTTTCTAATGTTTCCCGAACTTCTTTTGATGTTTCCTCGGAAATGACGCGTTTTTTTACATATGGCTCTTTTACTTCAACACTTTTATCAGTATCAGGATCAAGCCAACGCTGCGCAATATAAGGCTCATATAAATAGCCACCATTGATCGCAGCCGTTACAGCCATTACTTGTTGAATCGGTGTCACTGATACCCCTTGGCCAAATGAAGTTGTCCCTAATTCAACCGGTCCAACATTTTCAAGATTAAATAAAATACCGCTTCCTTCCCCTTGCAAGTCGATCCCTGTTTTAGTTCCAAATCCAAAATCACGAATATATGTAAATAACTTCTCTTTGCCGAGAGTTAATCCTAAGTTAACGAAACCAGGGTTACAGGAATTTTCAACGACTTCTAAATACGTCTGTTTTCCGTGCCCACCACTTTTCCAACAGCGTAGTTTCGCTCCCCCAACAGCAATGCTCCCTTTATCAATGTAATGATCCTTTGTTAAATCGATGACTTCTTCTTCAAGTGCGGCAGCGAGCGTAATAATTTTAAATGTCGAACCAGGTTCAAATGTACTCCAGATTGGTAAATTACGATCAAACACTTCTGAGGCATACTCTTGATAATTGAGTGGTGAAAAATTTGGTCGGCTCGTCATTCCTAATATTCCACCTGTTTTTGGATTAACTGCAATCGCTAAAGCACCATCAGGGTTATATTTCGTTACCGCAAGATCTAGTTCACGCTCAATGATCGTTTGTACATTTAAATCGATCGTCGTTTCCAAATTTAATCCATCAATAGGTTGTTCATAGATATCTGCTAAACGATCAATTCGCCGCTGTCTCGCATCCGAAAAATAAGATAAACTGCCTTGTTCACCTTTTAACTGTTCATCATAATACAATTCTAAGCCCATGAGTCCTTGATTATCAATTCCTGTAAACCCTAAAACATGTGATAAATAATTATCATGTGGATAATATCGTTTGGAGTCTTTCGCTAAGTAGACACCGGGTAAATTCAATTTTCTTAATTTTTCTGCTTGCTCATCTGTAAGTTTTCTACCTTCAGGATGAATGCTGACACTTTTAGCTTGCTTTGTCACATCTTTTAATGCTTTATCATAAGGCATTTGTAAAATATTTGCTAAATGTTGGGCGGTTTGTTCAGCGTCTATAATTTGCCTCGGGACAACGATAACGGATGGTGCTGATAAATTATCAACTAAAACTTCCCCTTGTCGGTCTAATATAAGTCCTCGATCAGCTGTAAACGGAATATCTCGTAACCAAGAATCAGTTGCTTTAAAGGTTAGTTGTTTATTTAAGATAAGTTGTACATACACGAGACGCAAAATGATTAATAGAAAAACGGTTAAACTAATGATGAAGACGAGAAAGATTCTTTTTTTAATGGTCACATTTGCTACTTGATACATGCCAAAACTCCTTTATTTATTAGATGGCTTGTAGCAAATATATGCACATGTTTAAATGATTAGACCATTGCAAGAACACCCCCACTTTCATCTTGCTTAAAAGTGGGGGATCTTTGCTGCTTTTGAGAAACTTAGTTAATGCTATTTTTTCTTTTCTTGTTCCGTTGGTAGTTTCAGTTCAACCCCTAAATAATCGCCTTCTTTGAGTGGAGTCCCTTTTTTAATACTTTGGATCGTCGCATAGCCATGGCCAATTGTTTCTAAATTTAATTGAAGCAACTCTGCCAGTTGATAAATATCTCGTTGTGACCATCCTTTAATATTTGGCATTTTCGGTTTATCAGTCACTAAAATAATCCGTTGCTTGGCAAGGGCTGCATCACCTTCTTGAACATTCGCTGCAACAATCTTTTCTCCAGATCCGACAATTGTGACCGTTAATCCAAGTTCTTCTAACTGTTGTTTGAGCACTTTGGGTTCACCGGTTAATGGCGGGATATCTTGTTTAACAATTTCCGATGATTCTTCTTTGTCAGGTTCAATGTTTAAATAATGTAAGCTATTTTCCATCACATGTTTAAAAATAAAGGAAACAGGTTTTGAACCAGCTTCATCAGCAGCTATTTCAGGTTGAGTGACTGAGACGTACATCATCAAAGCTGGATCATCAAGAGGAGCGACCCCTAAAAATGAAAAAATATTGTTTTCACGTCCTGTTAAATATCCACCCTCAGGATCAGGCATTTGCGCCGTGCCAGTTTTTCCACCGATCGTATAAGCATCTAATCGATAAGGTCGACCGGTGCCATCTTTCGTGTTAACAACATCACCGAGTAATTTTAACGTCTGTTCAGCTGCTTCTTCTGATATTGGTTGACTAACGACTGTACGTTCATTTTCTTCGACGATATCATTTGTTTCGGGATCAACAATTTTTTTCACAATATAAGGTTGTAACATTTCACCTTGATTAACAATGGCAGTGGCTGCTTT
>DATGTA010000101.1:0-4700 GCA_035302085.1 Bacillota bacterium | reverse complement strand
GTTGACTAAAAATAAATTATTAATAACCGATAAATCAAGTATGTAAGCTTTTGATTAAGAAAAATTGATGTTATGAATACTTAATGATTAACTTTTTTCAAGGTCAGACATTATATGAACGAGAAAAAGATGGTATAATGGAGAATAATTGAAACACTTTTTTAATGTCGAATGGGTTTGCCTCCATACCAAATACTAACTTGCTAATACAATACAATCCTTTGATTGAATGATCTTAACGAATTGATTAATGAATTTATGGGCGTGTAAATGAGGGTGGTAAATTTGGATGCAAAGTTTTTAACCGATCGCGGACAAATTCGAACACATAATGAGGATGCTGGTGGTGTTTTTTACAATCAATCCAAGCAGTTATTAGCCATTATTGCTGATGGAATGGGTGGCCATCAAGCGGGTGATATTGCAAGCCAGTTAACCGTTTCACTCATTCAAGAAAAATGGGAAAAAGAAAGTCATCTAATAACTCCTGATGAAACAGAAAAATGGCTGACTGAAACAATTGCTCACATAAATGGTGTTATTTATGAGCAATCACGTGAACATGAAGATTTTACAAGTATGGGAACAACCGTTGTAACAGCCATTGTAACCGATGAATTTGTCACCATCGCTCATATTGGTGATAGTCGTTGTTATATTTACAATGAATCTGGATTTACCCAAGTAACTGAGGATCATTCACTTGTTAATGAATTGATGCGATCTGGTCAAATTTCAAAAGCAGATGCTCAAAACCATCCCCGGAAAAACATCGTCTTAAAAGCTTTAGGGACAGAGAAAGAAGAATGGGCAGATGTACAAACAATGAGCTGGGATATTAATAACAAATTATTGTTATGTTCTGATGGATTAACGGATAAAATGTCAGATGAAGAATTAGCGAATTTGATCGCACAAGATAAATCGATCAAATCAATTGGTCAACAAATGATCAACGTAGCGAATGAGCGTGGTGGCGAAGATAATATTTCTCTCGTCATCGTTCAAAATTCCTTCGTTTCCGAAGGTGGTGATGATTCATGTTAATCGGCCGCTTATTAAATGAGCGTTATCAGATCAAGTCAGTCATTGGCGGCGGTGGGATGGCAAACGTTTATTTAGCTGATGATACGATTTTAAATCGGGAAGTTGCTATTAAAGTTTTACGATTAGAATATGCCAATGATGCAGAATTTATTGAACGATTCGACCGTGAAGCACAAGCAGCTTCAAGTTTATCGCATCCGAATATCGTTAATATATATGATGTCGGAGAAGAAGATCATATTTTATATATGGTGATGGAATATGTTGACGGATTTACGTTAAAAGAATATGTTCAAACATATGGCCCATTAAATATTGAAGAGGCTGTACATATTATGCAACAAATAACGAATGCGATTGCACATGCCCATGCTTATGATTTAGTGCACCGTGATATAAAACCACAAAACATTTTAATTGATCATAATGGGCAAGTTAAGGTGACTGATTTTGGAATTGCCGTCGCTTTAAGTGCAACAGCTTTAACGAAAACAAATTCGGTCTTAGGTTCTGTTCATTATTTATCTCCCGAACAAGCCCGTGGGGGATTGGCGACAAAAAAATCAGATATTTATTCGTTAGGTATTGTTTTTTATGAACTTTTAACCGGCCAATTACCATTTTCTGGAGAATCGCCTGTTTCAATTGCTTTGAAACATTTGCAAAATGATATTCCTTTTGTACGTGATTACAACCCTAATATTCCACAGAGCATTGAAAACATTGTTTTACAAGCAACAACAAAAGACCCCTTTCATCGTTATGAAACTGTTTATGATATGAACATCGCCTTATCGGTTGCCTTAGATCCAGAAAATTTACATAGTGCACGTTTCACCGTCCCACAAGAAGCAGGTGAAGTGACTAAAGCCATACCGATCATAACGAATGAACATATGGACGAAGCAATGATTGAACAGCAAACGGTCACATATGATGAAGCTAACACAACCAAAACAGACCAAGTCGCAAAAGAAAAACCAAAAAAGAAAAAACGACGTAAAGGATTAATGATTTCGTTTATTTCAATATTCATTTTACTTGCTGCAACATTAATTGCTCTATTTATTTTCCCTGGTGTTTTACAACCAAAAGATGTTGTGATTCCTGATTTAATTGAACTGTCATACGATGAAGCGAAAGATGAACTTGAACAGTTGAATTTAAATGTTTTGCAAGAAACAGTTGCTTCTGAGGAAATCGATGTTGATCATGTCGTTCGTACCGATCCTAAAGCAGGTCGAACTGTCAAAGAAAAATCAACGGTTACTGTATTTGTAAGTGATGGACCGCCAACCGTTACATTTGGCGATTATGTCGGTGAAGAATTTCAACAAGTGAAACGTTTGTTAGAAAATGAAGGTTTTGAAGTGACACATTATGATGAACCATCAGATGAACCAGCTGGACAAATTATTGCTCAAGTTCAACCAGATCCTGACAGTGAAGTTGTCCCTGATGAAACACGAGTAATCTTTGAAGTAAGTAGCGGTCCGGAAACGAACGCTGTTGGCAATTTAATCGGTTTAACAGATAAAGAAGCTCGGGAAATATTAGAAAAAAAAGATTTAAAAATCAATGTGATTGAAGAGCATTCTGAATCAGTAGAGGAAGGATATGTTATTCGCCAAGATCCTGATGCACAGACCGAGTTAGAAGAAGGCGCGACGGTTAATGTGTATATTTCTAAAGGCAAGGAAGAGTTGCCTCCAGCACAACATACCGTTTCATTCACGATTCCTTATACGGGTGAAGAAGATGAGACAGAAACTGTTTTAATTTATATTGATGATTTAGAAAATGATTTAGCAAATGTTTATTTATCTGAGGAAATTGATGAAGATACTGAATTTACAATTACATTAATGATTGCTCCAGAACAAACAGGTGAATATCGTGTCCTTAAAGAGGATGAACTATATATTGAACGATCAATTCCTTATGAAGAGGGTGGTTAAAACTGCTAGAAGGAATAATTGTTAAGGCATTGAGTGGTTTTTATAATGTCGAAACATCTGATGGAACGATTTATGAATGTCGTGGGCGTGGAGTTTTTCGAAAACAAAAAATAACACCACTTGTTGGGGACTTTGTTAAATTTAAAATAGATGCGCGAAATAAAGGTTATATTAAAGAAATTGCACCAAGAAAAAATGAGTTAATTCGACCGCCTGTAGCCAATATTGATCAAGCAATAATTGTTGCTTCAGCAGCTGAGCCAATCTTTAGTCAATTGTTGCTTGATCGTTTTCTCGTTTCGATTGAAGCGAGTCATATAAAACCTCTCATTTTAATTTCAAAAATCGATTTAATTCATGCAAATGAGCGAGAACAATTTTTAAATATAAAAGAAATGTATAAACATATTGGTTATCCAACCATTTTAGTTTCGATGAAGCAACCGAAAACTTTACTAAAAATAAGCCCTTTTTTACACGGAAAAACGTCTGTTATTGCTGGTCAATCGGGTGTTGGTAAATCATCAATATTAAATGGTTTAGACGATTCATTACTCATTGAAACAGGTGAAATATCAAAAAGCTTAGGGCGTGGAAAACATACGACACGTCATGTTGAACTCATTAATGTTAGTGGAGGTCGAGTCGCTGATACACCAGGGTTTAGCTCTTTAGAATTTACTGAACTAGAAAAAGAAGCTTTAGGAGACTACTTCCCTGAGATTAGACAAGCAAGTGCGCATTGTCGGTTTCGCGGCTGTTTGCACGACCAAGAACCACATTGTGCCATTAAACAAGCGGTTGTCAATCGTGACATTAATGAACAACGTTATGATCATTATTTAAAGTTTCTTGATGAAATTAAACGTAGAAAGCCGAGGTATTAACAATGGTAAAAATTGCACCATCGATTCTTTCCGCTAATTTTGCTCATTTGGCAACAGAAATAAAAGAAGTTGAAAAAGGTGGCGCCGATTATATTCATGTGGATGTTATGGATGGCCATTTTGTTCCGAATATAACAATTGGACCACTGATCGTTGAGGCGATTAAGCCTGTGACTAACTTACCTTTAGATGTTCATTTAATGATTGAAAATCCTGAAATGTATATCGAAACATTTGCTAAAGCAGGTGCATCGGTAATCACGGTTCACCAAGAAGCTTGTACACATTTACATCGTGTCATTCAACAAATCAAATCATTTGATGTTAAAGTAGGTGTGGCGCTTAATCCTGCAACACCTGCATCATTCATAAAAGATATTTTACATGAACTTGATTTAGTCCTCGTGATGACAGTTAATCCTGGTTTTGGTGGACAGGCATTCATTGAAGAAGTCGTTCATAAAATTAAGCAATTAGATGACTGGCGCCAAAAAATGCAACATTCGTTTGTTATTGAAATTGATGGCGGGATTAACGTTGAAACAGCGAAGCAATGTACAGATGCTGGTGCTGATATTCTTGTCGCTGGTAGTGCTGTATTCAATCAAGCAGACCGTCAGCAAGCAATGATGTCAATTAGAGAGGCAACATACAATAAGTAATTTACGAAGTCACCGAATCGTTTATAAACAGAATTTAACTATCTACTATTTTCCAAGTACTTTTTTATAAAATCCGTGCATATAGTAATTAATAACCGTGGGAATAATGATTTGTGAAGAAAACTTTTGCGGATTGCACAAACAAG
>DATGTA010000100.1:0-10680 GCA_035302085.1 Bacillota bacterium | reverse complement strand
TGGGCATCAAACAAACCATTTTTAATTGCTTGGACGATGTCTACGATATTTACGATGATGGTATATCCACACCATTTATTGCAAGATACCGTCATGCCAAAAGCGATTTTAATTATGGGACAAGTACTTTCTTATGCGAATGGATTACCTGTTTTAATCATTACAGCGTATGGGGCCTTAATGATTGTTTATCGCTCAGGCATTAAATGGGATATGGCATCTGGATTACTCTTTCTCTCAATGTTTGGTTGGACAGCGGGTGTTGTCCCAGCCATCGTCGACTCAGCCATTGTCGTTAACCATGTCATGCATAATACAAAATGGGTACCTGGACATTTTCACTTATATATGGGCTTAGGTGTCGTAGCGATGATCTTTGGGTTTACGTATTATTTAGCAAAATATGATAGTACGATCCAAACGAACGCACTTGATCGAATCGCATTTGTCGTTTATATGGTTTCATTATTAGGGGTAAGTGGTGGATTTTTAACATCCGGTGCGATTAGTACGCCACGAAGATTTGCAATGCATTTTGAACAATGGATGGCCCCTGCTAAATTCGGTGCGTTATCAGGGACATTAGCCTTTATCGCCATTGCTATATTCGTTTTACATTTTGTTCGCTATTTAATCGTCCGTAAAAAGACAGTCGAACTTCATTAATTCATGAATCATTTAGGGGGGATTTGACGATGAGACAAAGTTTAATAGGTGTCATGTTATATGTCATTTTAATGTTCCCCCCACTTGTACACTTGCTAGAGTCAATTATGATTACCCATATGCTCGTTCAATTGCCCTTATTAATTATTTCTGGTAGTTTAATGGGACAATTTTTTCAAAAAAAATTCCCACGGTTCTTTCAATCGTGGAATAAAAATGGTATTCCAGGAATCACTTTATTTATCATTATTACGACTTATTGGATGATTCCACGAATTATGGATGAAACATTAACAATAACGACAATTGAAGTGTTTAAGTTTATTAGTTTACCATTTTTAGCGGGTGTTCCTTTAAGAGATAGTTGGAAAAAAATTGGCGGATTAGGTAAAGGGTTCGTCGTGCTAAATTACATTCCCATGTTTGCCTTTATGGCTTGGTTGTATATCGATTCACCGATTCAAGTTTGTAACAATTATTTAGAAGCGGAACAGAGACAATTAGGCTGGGGATTTCTTTTCATAATGTTAACGATGATCTTTTATTTCGTACAATTTGTCTTTACCGATCAGCGAAAACATCAATTTTAATGTACGTCAATATATTGTAGATTTATTACTTAATGTTCAAAATACTGTCAAATATTTATAAAAATGAGTGATCCAAATCACAGTTAAACGAACTGAAAAAACGTATGCTAATAAGCAAATAAGAAAGTTATGAGGAGGAATAAACATGCAATTTACTGCCAAAGATACGCCAGCAAAAATTATTATGACATTCCCACAGGCGAGCGATTTATTTAAAGAAAACAAAATTGATTTTTGTTGTGGGGGTGATCAACCATTAAAAGATCAATGTTTTGAACAAAATATAGATGAAGAAGAGTTTTTACACGAATTAAATGATCAATATACAACTTGGAAAGAAGAAGGAAACATTGCGAAAGATTGGGAAAAGGTCACATTAGAACAATTAGTTGACCATATTATTCACCACCACCATTTGTATTTAAAAAAAGAATTGCCTGCGTTAAGTGAATTTGTTGCAAGAATATTTTACGTCCATGGTGATGATCAACCTCACTTAAAACAGTTGCATAAACTGTATCATGATTTTAAATTAGATATGGAACAACATATGATGCGAGAAGAGAGTGAACTTTTCCCGCTTGTGTTCCAATTTATTAAGTCACCCGAGCAAAGTTTGCTTGATGAAATTGTCGAGTTAAATGAGGAGCTAGAGAAAGAACATGATGATTCAGGTGATTTACTTAAGGCAATGCGTGAGCTAACGAATGGCTTTAATGCGCCACCACATGCTTGTGGAACTTATCGAGTCACTTATGACCGGTTGGCAGAACTTGAATCAAATACGTTCGAACATATTCATTTAGAAAACAATATTTTGTTTAAGCGTCTTCAATAATGTTTAATTGATGATTTAGTTATCAAAGTAAGTGAGTTAACTATATCGATTTATCTCAAATCGATCCATGCAAAAATTTATGAGATTATCGACTATCAAAAAATCATTAACCCCATATAATGATTGGATATCGTTTGATAGAGCATCTCCCACGGTCTAAAGTAGAAAGACCCAAGGGGGAGTGGGAGATGCAAATTTTTTAAAAGTTGCACGAACGACTATTTCCTTTATTCTATATGAAATCCTTCGACCATACAGTCTTCACAGTCATTTTTTCTACGTAAATATTCAATGTATTGACTTAAGAGTTAAAGTTGTCATATTTTGCTTTGAAAATTTTCAGCAAACGACAAATTGATTTAAAAGACAATGATAAAGTCATCAGACGATGTTCGATCAAATCGCCGAAGATTATATTTTGATCAACCTTAAAACTCTCTGAATTTTTATGGATTTTGTAAATTGTTTAAATACTTTTAAAAATCTTGTTGCACATCTTGTGAGATTATGGGAAACTAGATTTAATCAAATCTAGTAATATTCTGTACTTTCTAAATTCAATAGTTGAAAAGGAGCTGGTCATCGATGCTAGTTAAACATGAGTACGTTACAAAAGACAAAGTTGTTGTTGTGAAAGAAACAGATTCAAAAGAAGCTGCTTTAAAACGCTTAACTGACAGTGGCTATCGTTGCATTCCTGTGCTTGATGAGGCAGGAGAAAAGTATGTCGGTAATATTTATAAAGTAGATTTACTAAGAGAAGAGATCGATGATGAACTTGATGGAACGATTGCTCGCCTCATTCGTGATCAAGAAGATGGACATATTAAAGAAGAGGCACCATTTTTTAATGTGTTCAGTACCATTAAACGATTACCGTTTTTAGCGGTCGTTGAAGATGATCAAGAATTTCTAGGAATTTTAACAAATGCGAACGTCATTTCTGTATTAGAACAAGCGTGGGGTGCTGAACGTGGTAGTTACTCATATACGATTGGTACGATTGAATACGCAGGGGCGTTACAGCAAATGTTAGAAATTATTAATGAATACTGTACGGTTGAAAGTGTTATCTCATTAAATAATGACTTAAAGTTCGTCCGCCGTGTTTGTATTGTTTTACCTAAAGATGTCACCGAAAAAACAGCTGATCAAATTTCTGAAGATCTTGAGGCGAACAACTTCACCGTTATTCATCGTGAAACATTAAATAAATAAATTTCATCACTTTACTTTATGTGAAAAAACAAAGATTTTCCGCTAATATGTTCGTTAAAAGCTATTCATGGTAAGTTTACATGGATAGCTTTTTAAATATATTTTTGGACAACTAAGGAGCTATTTGAGAATGAATTTAACTGATTGGCAACGATTAAACATTAAAAATTTAGCTTACGATACGATGAATTTAGCGAAATATCATCCCAAGATGGATATATGGCAAACGGAACATTTCGTCGCTGTTAATAGTCATTTACCATCATATAATTTTAATATGATTACACCAATTGCTAGTTTCGCTGAAGCGGCGAAAGAGCAATTGTTAAATACCATTGAAACATTTAATAAACAACAACTACCGTTTAATATGTGGTGCTACACACATGATATCGAACTGACAAATTTTTTACAAAAAGTTGGATTAACAGAATATGACACAGCATACAAAGCGATGGTTGTCCAGCTTGATGAATGTTTAGAAAAAGACGTTATTAATCAAGCCATCCAGATTGAGCGAGTGACATCGCTTGAACAGCTGAGAAAATTTATAGACGTTTTAACGATGATTTATGAAGAAACAATAGAACAACAAGCGATTAAACAATATTATGAGCAATTAAGTCATATTATTTTACAGAAAAATATTTCAACACATTTATATATTGGAACATATAACGGTAAGGTTGTGGCAACAGGTGCACTGACATATAATGAACAGTCAGTCGGCATGTATCATATTGCTACAGATCCAGCTTATCGAGGGTTTGGAATTGCATCTGAGGTCATTCGCTATTTGCTAAATGTTGCCAAACAATCATCAGCTGTATCTTGCACGTTGCAAGCATCTCCAGCAGCAGAGCGCATTTATGAATCGTTTGGATTTCAGACGATAGGATATTTAAAAGCTTATGAAAATAAAAATATGTTGAATGATTAGTTGTTTAGCAATTGTTTGTTATAAGGAAGAGGCGTTTTGACCCATAAATAACCCCGAGCGATTATACCATTGAATAAACGTCGGGGGATTTTTTAAGCAGGTTGTTTTTGAGCTTTTAAGATAACAAATATAATGAATGCGATTGTAAGCATAATTAATGCACTGACAATAAATGGTGAGCCAAGCATTTCAGAAACGAAGCCAGAAACGGCTGAACCAGCAACAACACCGAGTGAAAAGAATGCATAAAAAATTCCGTATGCTTTCCCACGATCAACTTTTGTCGAAGCTTCCGAGACGATTTGGTTCATTGAAGGGAAAATAAGGGCGAAACCAAATCCATAAATAATCATCGCGGCAATACTGACGGGAAATGTTGTTAAATAATTAAGTATAAATAAAGATAAGCCAATAAAACAGATCCCGGTTAACACGAGTGACATTGATGAAAAATGATCATACATTCGATTTAATGGGGTTAAGAAAACGATCAAAGCGACAATACCAAAGATACTTAACAGCATTCCTGTCGTTTGCGAGGTCATATTTAAAACTTCGACTTTTAAGGGTAAAGCGAATGCAAGTGTCCCATTGCTGACCATTAAAGCAAATGCTGCTAATGAGGCTTGCATGAGTAAAGGATTTTTTAACAATGGAATGAAATCTTTTGCTTGGACTTTTGTTCGCTCACTAGATGAGAATGATTCTTCAATATATTTTACCAAAAGGATAATCGTCACGATAAATAAACCGGCAATAAATAAAAAGACGGATTCATAAGATGCCCGGGCTGCCATGATACCACCAATTGCCGGACCGACAATAGCTGAAGTACCTATACTGGCACCGGTAAACGCCATCGTTCGTCCCCGTGCTTTATTATCTGTTAAATCACCGATATAAGCGAAAGCTGCTGGAATGAGAATCCCCCCAAAAAGACCGTGCAAGAATCGAATGATTAAGAGATGTACACCTGTCTGAGCGAATGGGTAAAAGCAAAGCATAATTGTGACACCGATCATTCCATAAAGGAGCATTTTTTTGCGTCCAAAATTATCGATCCAATGGCCCCCAACAACATTTCCTAACATATTTGTTAATGAATAGATGGCAACGATCGCACCTGTGAGTAAATGGGATGCCCCGAGTGAAATTGAAAAAGGTGTTATAATCGGTAACTGCACAAATGTATCTAAAAATGAAACAATGACGATAAAATATACGATTCTGTTCAATGTAATCTGCCTTTCTCATTTATCTTCGTCTATTATCACATAGTCCGAACTAATTGTCACGAGCAACAAGTATGACAAATAAGTGTCATTTTTAAGCATCCATTAATTGATTATGGTATAGTATTTGTAAGATGTTACCAGCTACCAAAGTATGTAGCCCATTAACGATATTATTTTATTTCAGAGGGGGACAATTTTTAATGAGTAGACAAGCAGAAATTATTTTTGCCAATGATGAGCGAGTCACTCGCCATGAGCAACTAAGTCATGTCGTAAAGACGAGTAAAGGTCATTTTACGACGAGCTTTCTTGATGATCAGTTTTATGTCATTGTAAAAGACGTTGCGGAAGATAAACAATCAACAGAAATAATACGGATGGTTGCTGGCGATATATCACGTCAGTTAAGCCAATTAAAATACGATGAGGCAAATATTTCTGAAAGCGCTCTATTTGCCCAATTTTCTAAAATAGCTGCAGAAGATGTTGTGACAGCATTTGTCGAAGGTTGGCAATTAGGAGCTTATAAATTCCTTACATATAAGTCAAAAGAAACATTGTTTGCCACGAAACTACAATTTGCGAATGAAGCAGATTATGCAACATCCATTGAAAAAGGTCAATTACGTGCGAATGCGGTATCATTTGCCCGTGATTTAATGAATGAAACACCTGATGCACTCAATCCGGCAACTTTCCCAACGATTTTACAAGATAAATTTGCCCATACAGATGTTGATATTAAAGTATATGATGAAGAACAATTAAAAGACATGAAAATGAATGGATTATTAACCGTTTGTCGTGGAAGTAAACATTCACCGGTATTCGTCGAAATGACATATCGAGGTGATGAATCAAAACCACTTGTTGCGCTCGTTGGAAAAGGTGTGACGTTCGATACAGGTGGTATTAGTTTAAAAAGTGGTCGTGACTTAAGTGATATGCGGATGGATATGGGCGGTGCAGCAGCGGTTGCTGGAGCGATGAGTTTACTCGCTGAATCAAAAGCAAAAGTAAATGTTGTTGCCCTTTTACAAATTGTAGAAAATATTCCAGACAATCAGTCAGTTCTTCCGGGTGAAGTGATTCGCTATCGTAATGGTCATACGGTTCAAGTCGGTAATACCGATGCGGAGGGTCGTCTCATTTTAGCGGATGGATTAATTCGTGCAGACGAGCTTGAAGCGGATTATGTGTTTAATATTGCGACATTAACTGGAGCTGTCGTCAATGCGCTCGGGCCAAAAGTTGCCGGTATTTTCGGTGCTGATGACTTAACCGAAGCGATGAAAGAAGTCGGTGCAGAAAATGGTGATGCCGTATGGCCATTACCACTTGTTGATGCCTATGATGAGACATTAGTGAGTCATTATGCGGATTTTAGTAATATTAGTACGCAATCGTCAGCAGGTTCGATCACTGCAGCTTTATTTTTACGACGCTTCGTTCAATCACCTGAAAAGTGGATTCATATTGATAAAGCTGGCCGAATGGACGAGTCAAAAGATGACGGTTATTATGGCAAATCTGCTAATGGATTTGGCACACGTCTGTTAGCAGATTTCACAGAATATATTTCCAATCAATAATATTCATAAGAGCTGTTTCTCATGTGAGAGCAGCTCTTTTTTATGGGAAAAATGGTTGCATAATTATGAATGGAAACAACATACAATAGCTTTATTTTCGAAAAAATCAAAGTTTATGGTACAATATAACCGATTCATGTTATACATTTCACAATCTTCACATTCAATGATTGGATTTGACAATTTATATGCAAAAGATTGTGCACTAGTGAGCAAGTGTAATTGTTTAATTAATACATATGTTCCAATGTGAAATTGAAAAAAAGACTACATTAAAGCGAGGCGACCATTGTCATGAATAGTGATTACTCATATGCACTTCATACAGATAAATATCAAATTAATATGATGTATGCCTATTGGAAACACGGAACACATAATCGGCAAACAGTTTTTGAAGCATATTTTCGTAAAAATCCTTTTAATAATGGCTATACCGTTTTTGCAGGTTTGGAGCGAATGGTTCGTTACATAGAAAATTTACGTTTTACTGAAAGTGATATTGATTACTTAGCGACTCAAGAGGAAAATTATGATCAAGCATTTTTAGATGAATTGCGTCAATTTAAGTTTACAGGAAATATTTATTCCGTCCAAGAAGGGGAAATTGTTTTTCCAAATGAACCGCTAATTCGTGTTGAAGCTCGTGTGTTTGAAGCACAGTTAATTGAAACAGCTTTATTGAATTTTATGAATTACCAAACATTAATTGCCACAAAAGCGAGCCGGATTATGCAAGTGACGAAGGGCGATACAGTCGTTGAGTTCGGTAGTCGACGCGCCCAGGAGACAGACGCTGCATTATGGGGCGCACGAGCAGCCTATATCGCCGGGTTTGATGGGACATCAAATGTTTTAGCCGGAAAAATGTTTCATATTCCTACAGCTGGGACGAATGCCCATTCTTGGATTCAAAACCATGAAACAGAATATGAAGCTTTTGAACAATACATTACAGCATTACCAGATCAATCGATTTTACTCGTCGATACGTATGACACGTTAAGTTCAGGCATTCCAAATGCGATTAAAATTGGTCGCTTACTTGAAAAACAAGGGAAACGATTAAAAGCGATTCGTCTTGATAGCGGCGATCTTGCACGTTTGTCGATTGAAGGGCGCAAAATGCTCGATGAAGCAGGCATGGAACATGTGCAAATTATGGCTTCAAGTGACCTTGATGAAGAAGTTATTTTACATTTAAAAATGCAAGGGGCGAAAATTGATTCATGGGGAATTGGCACCAAATTAATTACCGGTGGCGATTGGCCAGCTCTAGGCGGTGTCTATAAATTAGTCGCCCGAGAAGTTAACGGTAAACTTGAGCCTGTCATTAAATTATCAGAAGATGCGGTAAAAATTACAACTCCGGGACCGAAAAAGACGTATCGAATTATTAATAGAGAGACAAACAAATCTGAAGGTGACTATATCGCTTTTTCCCATGAAGAAGTGACTGAAAAGCCATTAAAAATGTTTGATCCAATTTTTCCACATAAATATAAATATGTTGAAAACTATGAAGCATTGGATTTAATGCAACCCATTTTTATGAACGGTAAACGTGTTTATGATTTGCCATCGATGGAAGCTATTCGAGCGTACCATCAACAACAAATCGGTTATATTTGGGATGAGACGTTAAGATTGTTAAATCCCCAAACATATTTTGTTGATTTAAGCTTAGATGTTTGGAATATGAAACAACAATTAATCAAACAACATTCAAAACGTGATTAAAACAATAATCTTGAATAACTGTCATTAATTTTTTACATTACGGCATGATAAACTGAAATCAATAAAGGCATCAAGTCCTTCTGTGTAGTAAATGCACAACTATATAAAATAACCAATTGATGAATATGATAAATTATTACAACGAACAACAATTAACAATTTTACCTGCATAAAACGAGGGTCTTATCAGAGCTTGAGAGGCTGAATAAAATAACTCAACCTAAGTATTAAAGTGATTATCTGACGCCAACCGAATCGGACGTTAATCATTTATAATTTGATTAATTATTATGCAATTGATTGCTCAAATAGTTGTGGATGATTATAGACATGGGGGGACTCGTATGAGTGATTCGATCTTGCTACTTTTTTTATTCGCATTTACTCTTCATAACCTGGAAGAAGGTATTTGGCTAACTAGGCAACAATCTTCTGAAAAAAGCAAAGTGAAAATGCACAAAACAGTTACACAAGATGAGTTTTTATTTGGATTATTTTGGGTGACAAGTTTAGCCTATCTAATCACAGCCTTGTACATTTTTTATCCTTCTGCTGAATTATTTAAGTATGCTTATTTTGGATACGTTGGCGCTATGATTTTAAATGTTTTTTTCCCGCATTTAATTTCAACGGTGATTGAGCGCTATTATTCGCCAGGTTTGTTCACAGGTCTTATGGTTATTTTACCTATCAATAGCCTTATTATTAAAACAGCGATTGAATTGGAAACTATTACAATCTTGCAATTCATTATAAGTACTTTGATAGTAAGTATTGTACTTGTATTAAGCATTCCGATTAGTTTTAAAGTTGGTAAGCGATTAATTACGTTTTAATTAGCGCGAATGGTAGTTTTTAATAGCTTTAATCTGGCGGAATGATAAAATAAAAATGGAATCTACATCTGATTTAAGGGTGATCGAATGAGAATAATTGCGAATCAGGAAAAAATTGGTACGTCTAAATGTGATCTTTATTTATTTAAATGTTTATCATTATTAAGCTTTAAAAGGTCAAAATGGCTGCAAAAACAGATCGTCCAAATCAATCATGACCTTAAAACGGTTAAACATAGAAAAGTATTTTAATTCATGATTAGGAATTGGATTATCTCAAAATTCACATAAAGCTGTAGTGAAGATGAATAAACAGGAAAAACGATCAGATTAAGTGCTAATTGTTTTTCCTGTAATTTGCCCTAATGTTGTATTGCTGAAACACTTGCATTTATATGTGTCATTGATTCTGCTATGATCAGCTCATTTTTAAAAAGGACTCTTGATGATTCGCTGAAAATGCTAAGCAAATAATATCCGTTCAAGCTCAAATGGTGAAACACTTTTACCATCTTTGTAGACACGCATATTTCCTGCTGAAATTTCATCAATTAACATAATCTTTCCATCGTCATCATAACCGAACTCAAGTTTAATATCATAAAGTTCAAGTTCTTTTTTCATTAATTCATTTTTGACAATCGTCGAAATATTTTTGGTCAGTCGTTTAATCTCATCATATTCTGTTGCGGTTACGATATTTAAGTCGACGAGGGCATCCTTTGAAATCGGCGGGTCGCCTCGTTCATCATCTTTAATCGTTACTTCAACAAGCCCGTCTAATGATTGTCCTTCTTCACAGTAACGAGCATAGCGACGATAAAAACTGCCAACCGCACGAAACCGACAAATCACTTCTAATCCCTGGCCGAACATTTTTGCTCGTTTAACCGTCATTGTGGCATGATCAATATTTGCTCGAAGATAATGTGTTGGATAGCCACGTTCATTTAAAAGCTCAAAGAAAAATTGTGTCATGCGTAGGCCGGATTGACCTATTCCCTCAACCGTTAAGCCGACTGTAT
>DATGTA010000099.1:0-6286 GCA_035302085.1 Bacillota bacterium | reverse complement strand
CAAGCATTTGGTGATCCAGATATCGCTTCTTTCTTTAAACGTTCCATGGGGGAAGATGAATATGTGCAATTTTTTCATGATCATACATATACCCCGACAGACCTTTCAGCTATTTTATTAAAACATTTAAAATCATTAGCGGAAAATCAATTGCAAACAACGATTAGTGAAGCGGTCATAACCGTTCCAGCATATTTTGAAAATAAACAACGTGAAGAAACAATTAAGGCAGGCAAAAAAGCTGGATTAAATGTTCAAACGATCATTAATGAACCGACAGCAGCTGCTTTAGCGTATGGTATTAATCAATCAAACGAACAACATTTAATCGTTTATGATTTGGGAGGCGGCACGTTCGATGTAACGGTTGTCAAAGTTTCTGCTGCAGCAATCAATGTTTTAGCAACCGATGGTGATCATTCACTCGGCGGCAAGGATTGGGATGACTGCATCGTCTCTTACGTTGCCCAACGCTTTGAGGACATTCATGGAGTTAATCCATTAAATTCACTTGAAACGATGAATGAGCTACATGTTGAGGCTGAACGTATTAAGAAGATGTTATCTGTCCGTACAAAAGCCCCCTTAACGATCGTTTATGAAAACATTCGCGAAACTTTTACGATTACAAGAGATCTATTTGAACAATTAACAAGCCATTTAATGGAACGAACATGGAACTTAACACGGCAGACATTGTGGGAAGCTCATTTAGAATGGGAAGATATTTCCGATGTCCTTCTCGTCGGTGGCTCAACCCGAATGCCGATGGTTCATGACTATATCGACCAAGCCATTGGTAAGCCCCCATTAAAAGGTGTTCATCCAGATGAAGCGGTCGCCCTTGGAGCGGCGATTCGGGCGAATATGGTTGCAGAAGATGAAACCGAACAGCCGACGATGCAATTAGGGGCATCTAAAAATATAAGTGATGTTATGAGTCATAGTATGGGCTTAATAACGATTAATGAGGAGCAAACGAGTTATATAAACTCGATTCTACTCTATAAAAATGAGCCGATTCCTGCTGAGCGAAAACGACCTTATCAAATTAAAACACATCCACAACGTGATAACGAAATCGAAGTTTATGTCACCCAAGGGGAAAGTGAAGATCCGTTTGAATGCACGATCATTGGTAAATATCGCATTACAAATATCAATCATCAACCGAACCATCAAGCCGAAGTAGAAATTACTTATGCATATGACCATAATGGAGTTATTCAAATAAAGGCAAAAGATTTAATCGATGAGCATCCATTAGACGTTTTAAGAGATGATGATATTGGCAATTTAGATTGGCTAAGTGAACCACCTGAAGAAGAAGTTGAAGAAATTATGCCTGTAAATGTTGTGATTGCGATTGATTTATCGGGAAGCATGGCGGGTAGACCATTGAAGAAATCATTAGATGCTGCGAATAAATTTATTTCAGAAATGGACTTAGGCAACAGTTCGATTGGACTGATCGGTTTTGCTAATGATGTCAAAACAATTATTCCGTTGACAGATAATCCTAAAAAACTTTCCTTCGTTCATTCTGCGTTCGAAGAAACCTTTCATAGCAAAATCATTGGTAGAGGTAATTTAGCCGAACCATTTACAGAAGCAAATAAAATATTAGCAACATGTGAAGGCAGAAAATTTTTAATCGTTTTAACGGATGGTCGTTGGCAAGACCAACAAACAGCTGTTCACATCGCCAATCACCAAATTGATGAAACGATCGAAGTGATCGCCATTGGCTTTGGTTATGCTGATGAACGATTTTTAGCAAAAATTGCGACAACCGATGAACACGCCCTATTTACGGATGAAACTCAATTAGTCAGTTCTTTTTCTAAAATTGCTCAAGAAATTACACATACATCCGCAAAACCTATTAAAAAATCATCTGGATTATTAAGACTATTTAGATGAGAGGACTGTTCGCATGACAAGACAAAACAGAGAAAACTTTTTTCATCTACTAGAAATACCTTATGATGTGACAAATACTGATGAAATTAAACGAAAAATTACACAAAAACAGCAAGAATGGTCAAGACAAAAAAACCATCCATTATATGGTAAAGATTTTGCAGAGAATCTCCGGCTTATTCCTAAAATTAGAGAGGTTATGCTCACAAGTGCCAGACGACAAATAGAAGCTGCCGATGCTGAACGAATTGATGAAGAGAAAAAACAAAAGTTATATGCTGACCTTGATCAAGCGATTGAAATTGCGGCAACAAAAGGTTGGATTGATCAACGCGAAGTTAAACAAATGACTAAACAATTTAATGTATCGTTAGATGTTGTCAAAAGTCGAATTTCCTTTCCCGTTGAATCACGTACGATCGAAAAAAATCGTCCAAAGACTCAACAAATGAATACAGCCCGGGCAAAAGATATCGCTGAAAAATGTGAACAATTAGGGGTTAAAACACGTCACGTCTCTAAAATTGCGAGTATTTATGATTATTTAGTCGTTCGGGAAACGACTTCACTTAAAACATTGAGTGAAAAGGCTACCGATCGCTACGATCAAGTTGCTCGCAAAAAGCGTAGTTTTATCAATGAACTTGAAAAAGATCTCTCATCACGTGCACAAGTTATTTTTCGAAGTGAAGCAGATAAAAAACAATATGATGCCGAGCTTGCTGCTTATCGACTTGAAAAGCTGAGTGAATATATTCAAATTGCTGGCGCAACGAAACAAATTTTACCCGAAGTTGCTGAAGCACTGAAGAAAAAAGCGATGAGCTTTGGTCATTTAACGGAGCAAGAGGCTCATGAATATATTGTTGAACAATGTCATAGGAACGATATCGAATTAGTCACCACCTCTGAAAACACAAATACATTAAATGTGACGCATTGCGGTTTATGCGGGTTTGTGCAACGGACGACTGATCAATATTGTACAAATTGTGGTACAGATTTAAACATTACATGTCCGTCATGTCAACATCAAACAACAACAGCTGATCAAGCCTGTCGAATGTGTGGCTTTGAACTTCGCTTTATTCGCTACATACCACAACAACTACAGTCCGCTGAATTAGCTATTAAGCAACAACAATTTGAGCAAGCTAAAAAACATATTACATTAATTTTAACGTGGTGGCCGAAGCATCGAGAAGCAACAAAGCTGTTACAAACCATTGAGGCACAGGAAGCAAAAACGGCTCGTAAAATTAAGCAAATAACCGAACTTATTGAAAAAAGACATTTATATGCAGCCCGAACACTTTTTGTCCAAGAAAAACAACTCGTTCAATCGTCACCTTCTTTACAAAATATGGAACAACAATGTTTGCAACAAATTCAACTTGCCGAACGGTTATTAGTCCAAGCTGAACAGAGCAATCATGAGGAGGAAAAAATTTCCTACTATTTACAGGCCCTCGACATTGCAGCAGATTGTCAAACAGCCAATGAAAAACTAACCCATTGGCCACCTGTATCAGCAACAAACTTACAACTTGAAAGCCAAAATGATCATATCACCTTAAAATGGCAAAAAAGTACATCCAAAGGGCCGATCACTTATCGTATTTTACGAAAAGAAAATGAACCAAGTAAACATCCACAAGATGGGGAAATTTTACAAGAGACAACGAATCATTCATTTGTTGACAACTCAGCAATTGGTGGTATTGCTTATTATTACACGGTTTATACATTACGTGGCTCAGTAACTGCCAAACAATCAATTACAAAAGGTCCTATCATTCGCAAGGCTGAAGTAACCCAAGTGATGAGTCAACAGACTGATCGGCATATTCAACTAACATGGAACGTGCCAAAAGGAGCACAAGCAGTTGAAGTATGGAAAAAAGTCGGCGCAATTCCAGTGGGCAGAAATGATGGTGAGCGTTTAGAGCTGGTGACAAATACTCGTGTTATCGACAGTGATGTTCAATTCGGGCAACAATATGGTTACCGGATTATTGTGATCTACGATATAAATGGTGAGCGACATTACTCTACCGGCCAAACAATGACATGTGAAATGACGGCTATTCCAGCTGCGATTAAACATATGACAGCTAAACGGGAAACAGAAGGAATTTTTTTAGAATGGGAAGTAAACCCGGATGCGAATCAGTCATTTGATTTGTTCTATTCTTATGAACGACCTAATCTGCCTAGCAAACTACCATTAAGCAAACGTGCAAGTTTAGGAACTAAAATTGAGCGAAGTAGTGAGGCAAAGAGTGCTTTTTTAGATGTGTCAATGAACCGACCTGTTTACATTATTTCAGTCACACATGCTGCTGAGATGGCTCATATTGGCCAAATATTAGTGTCAAAAGATCAACCCGAAGTAAGTCATCTAACCCATCGAATAGCCGAAGAGACAAATGAACTTGTTTTACAATGGGATTGGCCAGAAAATGTGACAGAAGTTATCGTTGCTTATGCACATGATCATTACCCGGTACATCCTGATGATCCGGATGCCTTTATGACACAATTAACAAAAGGAACATATGAGGCATTAAACGGTTATAAACTGTCGATGAACAAACAAGATTACTATTTTAGTATTTTCACACGATTTTCAGAAAATGGTACACCTACTTATTCAAACGGTGCTAAATATTTAATCGTTCAACAAGACCCGATTACACTTACTTATGACCTTAAAGTAAGTAACATGTGGTTTAACAAACGAATTATACTATCGATCGAAGCAGATGAATCAACGTATTTACCAGCGTTAATATTAACACAAGCTAAAAAATTTCCACCAACTGCTCGTGAAAATGGTCAAGATATTTATCGAATTTCAGAGACAAAAAAATCTCATTCGTTTAACATAGAAATTCCTACTCAATATATTGAAAGAGATCATTATGCTCGATTGTTTTTTACAAACGAACTCGATCATCAAAAGTATCGTTTACAACCAAAAGATGGAAAACAATCACTCCAGTTATGGTGAATCACATAATTGAAAGGATCATGCCCTTAATGTTTATTAAAAACCTTTTCCGCAGAAAATACATTTGTCCTTATTGTTTTGAACGTCCTTATTTATACGATGTTAAATTTCGCTGTAACAACCATAATTGTGTACACGAAGAAGATAAAGTTTATTCTGATTTTAATGAATTACCTCGGCCACGAAAAATGAATCGTGTCCTTAATTACGAAGAAAATAACTCGTTTGCTAAACTTTTGGCCCGTATGCCTGAAGAAGTCATTTGCGATGCATGTGAACAACCGACACCCGTAAAAATTTGCCCTAATTGTCATTCAGACTTACCAGCAACGACTGGAGATTTTTCAGATTTAATTTTTGCTGTTGTCGGTGCTAAAGAAACAGGAAAAAGCCATTACATTTCTGTCCTCATTGATACGTTAAAAAACGAAATCGGTGATGCATATGATTGTACGCTAGAGCCGCTCAATGATGAGACGATCCGGCGGTACAATGAAAACTTTTACAAACCGGTATTCGAAGACAAAGTGACCATCGATGCGACAAGATCAGGAAGAACTGATATCGAAGTCCGCCATCCTTTACTTTATGCGTTAAAGTTTTATAAAAAAGGACCATCTAACCAAATTAGGATTCATAAAGTTGTTACATTAGCATTTTTTGATGCGGCCGGTGAAGACCTTGATGAAGAAGATACGATGAATATTGTCAATCGGTACATATACAATTCATCAGGAATTATTTTACTCTTAGATCCTTTACAACTTAATCATATTCGAGAAAAATTAACGAATGACATACATTTACCGAGCAAAAATACAGAAGGTCGTGAATTATTACATCGAATGGCAAATTTAATTCGGCGGGCAGAAAAAATTAAGCAAAATAAAAAAATTAATATTCCTCTCGCCGTTGTGTTTTCTAAAATTGATGCGGTTCGTTCATTGTTAGACCCAACAAGCTCATTACATTATGCAAGTCAACATATTGAATCAAAAGGATTTAACCTGACTGATTTTGCCAGTGTGCAGTCAGAAATCGAAGGGCTTATTAATGAATGGGATAGTACAGAAATTTCCCGAATCATACAAGGAAATTATAAAACATACGGATATTTTGGTGTTTCTGCATTAGGTGATAATCCAGATGAAGATCGCAAAATTAAAACATTTGAACCTTATCGGGTAGCTGATCCGCTCTTATGGTTGTTAGCGGAATATAATGTCATTAACACGGTGAAAAGGGGGTAGAACGTCAGATGAAATTATTACAATTTTATTATACATCATGCAAAAAAGGTCAGTCTGCCGGTGCTGGATTTCAAATTTATGCAGCTTCTGAAGGATTAAC
>DATGTA010000098.1:0-2483 GCA_035302085.1 Bacillota bacterium | reverse complement strand
GTCAGCCGGTAATATTCATCATCCCAACAATGGAAAGTTGCAGCATTGTTCTATGACAACAGATTAAGTGTAATCATAAATACTGTCGTTTATTACTCCAATAAATGTTAAAATATGATTATTCATCAAACAGAAAATAGGTGGTCATTGTGGTTTGGTTCATGTTGCTTTTAATGATTCTTTTTATTATTTTAAGCATTGTTTTATATCAAGGCAAAGGAAACTTTTTAATTGCTGGCTATAACACACTGCCAAAAGAAGAACAGGAAAAATATGATACTAAGGCGCTCGGCCGATTTATGGGTAAGTCAATGTTTGCGATCTCTGCAGTGATTGGTTTATGGACGATTGCTAGCTATTACATGATTGAATGGCTATTTAATGTCGGCCTCGGGCTTATGATATTAATCGTTCTTTTTATGGTCGTTTATGTCAATACCGGAAATCGTTTTAAAAATGATTGAAAAATGGGATTATATAGTCATCTAGAGAAGACTTATGCATACGGATTATATGGTAAGCCTGAATTTTTACTTAGTTAATGAGATCAGGGGAATGTTATTTGTATAAATACGTGCGATTACGAATATCTATTTAATAAAAGAGACAAACGAAAATTCAAATATTTTTTTATTAATAGATGTTATTGAGGATGTTAAAAATGTTTCATTATAAAGAAAAGCTCGGCTAGCAAGCTTTTTAAAACGATAAAAATAAATATTATGATAAAGTTTTTATTAAAAAAATAACGTACCCTCCGAATATTCCAATAGGGTACGTTATTTAAATAAGCGAAGTGTAGCTTTGTTTGATGTCTATTTATATAAACCTGTCGAACCGAGCATCATCAATGTCGAAGCGAGCATGAATGAAGTTGATCCGAGCATCAACCCATTTGTAACGAGCATCAAGCAGGTTGATCCGAGCATCAACTCATTTGTAGCGAGCATCCAGCCGGTTGAACCGAGCATCATCAATTTCGAAGCGAGCATGAATGAAGTCGATCCGAGCATCAACCCATTTGTAACGAGCATCCTGTTCACCGATCCGAGCATGATACTTGTCGATCCGAGCATCATCAATGTCGAAGCGAGCATGAATAGAGTTGATCCGAGCATCAACAATGTCGAAGCGAGCATGAATGAAGTTGATCCGAGCATCAACCCAGTTGAAGCGAGCATCCTGTTCACTGATCCGAGCATCGTACATTATCCAAGAGGTTAATACAATCGGCAATTATTTGTTCGGTTGCTATACTTTAGTAGTCAAGCCTTGCTTTGCTATTCGATAACCATGTCTCTTGCGTATAAGCCATTTCCCAAAAATGAAGTTCATATTCTTTAGCGATCACAAATTGCTCTGTAACCCTTGTTTTCTTTTGTTCATTGGCATCTTCCATTAACTCATCAAGCAAGTCGATTTGCTCCTTTGTTGATTGCTGAAACCAGTCGCTTGCATACGTATCAATCCAATTTTGATAGACTTTTTTTCCTGGTTTTGCCTTGGCATTTGCATAACCGATGTCAGCATAAAGCCAGTAACATGGAAGCATGGCAGCAACGACTTCAGCAAGATCGCCAAGTAGACATGCCCGGTACATATGAGATGTGTAGGCATAAGCGGTTGGAGCGGGTTTGAAATTTTCCATTTCCTCAGGTGTAATATCAAGCAATTGTGCATGCTGTTTATGAACGGTGATTTCCGCCTCGGCCGTTAATTTTGCCTTTTCCGCCAACATCGCTGTCACTGAAAAATCATCTGCTTTTGCTGCTGCTAGTGCATGTACTTTTCCATAATGTTTTAAATAATACGTGTCTTGTAAAATATAAAACCTAAATTTGTCTAACGCCAATGTTCCTTTGACAATCCCTTGAACAAATGGGTGGTTCAGACTTTTCACCCAACTATCCTTCGTCAGTACTTTTAACTGTTGTGAAAATTTCATAAAAAAATTCCTCCTCTAATTTTGCCGCTGTTAGAGAAGGGAAATAAACTCGCCTATCATTTTGCTCAACAGGTGGAATATAGACAAATTAAAAATTGTTGAACGAATGATATAACAATTTGTTTAGCGATTCCACTTCCCTTCGCTGGTATTAACCAGATCAGGTTCAAAGGGTCTTAAGTAGCTTAATCTCAGCCATTCTTTGGCACCCCTAGCGGTAATAATATTTTATTTACATACTTTTATTGTAGCATAACGCTAAAAACTGTCAAATTGTGCTCACTAAAGTCGAATGCTGTATATATTGTCGAATGAATGTGTATATTAATTGAAAAAGGGTATGTAATTATATGTCAGTTCTTTGACATTTAAATAAACCAGTTGTATATCGCACACTTAGTCATTTACAATTTAAGTGAGAGGTTAAAATTGGAAATTTTAGTATGATTTGTTTGGAAAAATTTGGTCGCCAATTTAATTTATCGGATTTTCAGATGAACTTTCTAAAAAATATGGAGGGATTTTTATGTCAAATGTT
>DATGTA010000097.1:0-6841 GCA_035302085.1 Bacillota bacterium | reverse complement strand
CCCTAACCATACATTACCGACAAATGGAACCGCCCGATTTGCTTCACCATTAGGAGTTTATGATTTTGTTAAACGATCAAGCATTATTCACTATTCAAAAACAGCTTTACTGCAAGAAGCTGATCATATTATGACGATTGCTAACCGTGAACAATTAACCGCACATGCAGCATCAATTGCTAAACGAAAGGAAGATGAATAAATGAGAACGTGTGAAGTTAAACGAGCGACAACTGAAACAAACATTAATTTAAAATTATCGATTGATGGAAGTGGTCAAACGAATATTCAGACAGGGGTGGGCTTTCTCAACCATATGTTAGTTCTCATGACAAAACATGGGCAATTTGATCTTGATGTATGTTGTGAGGGTGATTTAGACGTTGATCAACATCATACCGTTGAAGACATTGGGATTGTTTTAGGGCAAGCCTTTTCCCAATGCTTAGGAACAAAAGAGCAAATTGTGCGCTATGCAACAAAAACGATTCCGATGGATGAAACTTTAGCAAATGTCACCCTTGATATTAGTGGTCGTCCGTACCTTGTTTACAATATCGAAGGATTAAAAGATAAAGTCGGTCAATTCGATACCGAACTCGTTGAAGAGTTTTTTCGAGGGTTTACAAATCATGCCCAATTAACCTTGCATATTAACTTACATTATGGCACGAACAGTCACCATATCATTGAAGCGATTTTTAAAGCATTTGGCCGTGCATTAGCCGAAGCAAGTACGATTGATGAAAAAATTTCAGGCATTCCATCAACAAAAGGACTTTTATAGGAGGAGCAAAAAACATGATTATTTTTCCAGCGATCGATATTAAAGATGGAAAATGTGTACGTCTCACACAAGGCGATTACAATCAAGAAACGATTTATCATGATTCACCATTATCCGTTGCTAAAGAGTGGGAAGCAACAGGTGCAGAGTTTTTGCACCTTGTCGATTTAAATGGAGCAAAAGAAGGTCGCTCCATTAATGAAGATATTATTTTTTCAATCGCTAAAAACATAAACATCCCAGTTCAAGTCGGTGGTGGTATTCGTTCATTACAAACAGTTGAAGCGTTTATTGCTGCAGGTGTCAATCGAGTCATTATAGGAACAGCTGCCATTAATAATCGGACATTTTTAAAAGACGCAGTTGAAGCTTATGGTAAAAAAATAGCCGTATCGATTGATGCGAGAAACGGTTATGTAGCGACAGACGGTTGGACGAAAACGAGTACAATTAAAGCGACAACATTAATTGAGCAGCTTGAAGCTATTGGTGTACAAACGATCGTTTATACAGATATTTTTAAAGACGGAATGCTTGCCGGACCAAATCTTGAAGAGTTGAAAATGGTCAATGAACAAACTCCAACTAACGTCATCGCTTCTGGTGGGATTACGACTTTAGAAGATGTCACGCAAGTCAAACAGCTAAATGTCCATGGTGCGATTATCGGTAAAGCTTTATATGACGGCACCTTATCATTAGAGGATATTTTATCATTATGAGGTGATTTAATGACAACAAAACGAATCATCCCTTGTTTAGATATAATCGATCACAGGGTTGTCGTTGGAGAACAATTTAAAAACTTACAAGAAATCGAAGACCCAATTTCCTTAGCACGCTATTATGAACAAAGTCAGGCAGATGATCTAATCATTTATGAAATTTCCGGCAAAGTTGATGCGAAAAAGCAATTTTTAACGTTAATCAAAAACATTCGCCAAATCGTTACGATGCCGTTGACAATCGGTGGTGGGCTCAAAACAATCGCTGATATTCACCAAATATTAGACGCCGGCGCTGATCGTGTTTCGTTGAACAGTGCGGCTATTAACGATCCAATTTTTTTACAAGAAGCAGTGCAAGCATTTGGTCAGGAACGAATTGTTTTAGCAATTGATGCAAAAGAAATTGCACCTGGAAGATGGCACGCATTTACGAGCGGTGGAAAAAAAGATAGTGGCTTAGATGTCTTTGCATGGGCAAAACAGGCGGAAAATATAGGTGTTAGTGAAATCGTCCTTAATTCAATTGATTCAGACGGGGCAAAAGCTGGCTATGACCTTGAATTAAATGAACAGATGGCACAGACGGTCAATCTTCCTGTCATCGCTAGTGGTGGCGCTGGCGAACTTCAGCATTTTAGTGACATTTTTCGACAAACAAATGTTTCCGGTGCCCTTGCCGCCTCAATTTTCCATCGTCAACAAGTAACGATTCAACAAGTCAAACAACATTTGCGGGATGAAAAAATTATTTAAAGGAGTACATACAATGGAAGAGCTAATCGAGAACTTAACGTTTCAAGAAGATGGTCTCATACCGGCGATTATTCAAGATTACGAAACAAAAGAAGTGCTTATGATGGCTTATATGAACAAGCAATCGCTTTTAAAAACAAGTGAAACGAAAGAAACGTGGTTTTTTAGCCGCTCACGAAACGAACTGTGGCATAAAGGAGCAACATCGGGAAATACACAACAAGTAGTGAAAATATCGGCAGACTGTGATCGTGATACATTATTAATTTTAGTCAAACCAAAAGGACCTGCCTGTCATACCGGGAAACAATCATGCTTTTTTAATCCATTAATTTCACCAGAAGTTGACACAAACGAACATGTCATTCAAAAGTTAATTAAACGGATTAAAGACCGTTTTGCTCAGCCTATAGACAATTCGTATACAACTTATTTATTTACTGAAGGAATCGATAAAATTTTAAAAAAGATCGGCGAAGAAGCGAGCGAAATTATTATCGCAGCCAAAAATGACGATAAAGATGAACTGATTTGGGAAATTGCCGACTTTATTTATCATACACTCGTTTTAATGCAGGCCAAAAACATAACGTTAGATCAAATATATGCAGAATTAACTAAACGTTACAATGGTCAAGAAGGTGATACGAAATGACGAAATATTGGAGCAAAATGGTTAAACGAGCGACACCTTACGTACCAGGGAAACAAATGGATGGGGAAAATATTTTAAAATTAAATACAAATGAAAATCCTTATCCACCTTCACCAAACGTTTTTCAAGCGATCGAGAAAGAATTAAAAACATCGTTACAATTGTACCCTTCACCGACCGTTCAACCGTTACGGAAAGCTGTTGGACAATTGTATGATGTGCCTGAAGATTATGTCTTTATTGGCAATGGTTCCGATGAAGTATTAGCTTTTTCTTTTATGGCTTTTTTCGAACCAGGCGACAGAATTGTCTTTCCCAAAATAACGTATAGTTTTTATGAAGTTTATGCAACATTATTTAATATTCCTTATGAACAAGTGACACTTAATCGAGATTTTACCATTCCGATTGAAAAAATGTTTCAAGCAGATGGTGGGGTTATTTTTCCGAACCCGAATGCACCGACGAGCCTTTATATGTCACTCGATTTAATTACCGAAGTCGTTGAACAAAATCCTCATAAAGTCGTTATTATTGATGAAGCATATATTGACTTTGCCAAAGAATCAGCGGTCAAACTTGTGCATAAATACGACAATTTGCTCATTATTCAAACAACTTCAAAATCTCGTGCGCTTGCTGGTTTGCGGGTTGGCTTTGCTATTGGACAACCGCAATTAATTGAAGCCCTTGTACGAATTAAAGATTCCATGAATTCATATACGATCGATCGCTTAGCCATTGTCGGAGCCGAAGCAGCAATTAATGACATATCGTATACGAAACAATCAATCGAAAAAATTATCCAAACACGTGAATGGGCGAGTGAAAAACTTCGGGAAATGGGCTTTTCTGTTTTACCATCACAGACAAACTTCTTGTTTGCAGAACATTATTTACATGATGGGCTAACACTCCAACAAAAGTTACAAGCAAAGAATGTTTTGATTCGTCATTTTAATGTCGAGCCTATTCACAATTATTTACGAATTACGATCGGCACTGATAAACAAATGGAACAGTTTTTCAATAAATTACAAAAGGTTATGGAGCAAATGTAAAACTTAAATAAAAGCAGATGGCATGAGTACCTCACCACCATCTGCTTTTTGGATTCGATTGGATTCTTTTCAATTTCATCAATATCTGATGTATTATAATTTCTTTTGTAGTTCTTTAACCTTTTCTACAGGTAATTCTGCATACTTTGCCACACGTTCTACTGGTAAACCATCTTTTAACATGTTTAATGCAAATGTTTTTTTGGTTTCCTCTCTACCTTTAATAATTCCTTTCATGAGTCCTTTCTTTTCACGTTCTTGTAATATACTCATAATATCCTCACCCTTTCCTTCTAATTCCCTTACTTTGCGGGTCAAGTCTTCTTCCGTGAAATTTTTATTGCTTTTTGTAAAATAAAGCAAAATCAACTCAATAACTCTTTGTACATCATCATCTGTCACACGCTGCTTTAATTCATCAATGGAAATCAAAAAAATTTCTAATAATGTATCCGTATCATAATAAATGTATTTAAAAGAACGCAGAATGAATCTCGTCAGTGGCTCATAATCTTGCATCCGCTCCTCATTATGGTTGCGCATTGTAATGAAATTATGAAACCTGAGCCAAGATGACCCAGGTTAGATTAGACGTTAAATTTTTGTTTCAATTTCAGCTTCTTCTTTCAATGATTCGATTAATTCTTGCATTTTTTCACTTTCTTTTTGTTTGGCAAGGCCACCACGTAATGATTCCTCAATCTCTTCTAAATCGGCAACGTCTTCATTTTCACTTTTTATTTCTTCATAAGCTTCTTCAATTTCTTCATCAGTAATTTCGATGTTTGGAAATTGTTCAGTAATATACTTGTCATAAAGCATGGCATTCGATAGCATCATTTTATACGAATCTTCATCGAAACTATACGTATCTAAAAAGGCATCAAAGGTTTCGCGACTTTCAGATTTAATGAGTGATAACTCTTCTTCAACATCTTCCTCAGTGACTTCAATTCCTTTTTCCGCTGCCTCTTGATGTAACAATTCTTGTTCAAGTAAAACATCTAACGCCAGATCTTTAAGCACTTCCTGATCACTGACATCTTGTTCAAATTGGAAAAGTTGAACTTTTGTTTGTAAATAGGCTAAATTGTATTTATCCCCTGTTACTTCTTCGCCATTTAAGTACATGACAACTTCATCTTGTCCAACTTTTTCTTCATCTGTTATTTCAAATGTTTGTTCGCCTGCTTCATCTTCCTTTGAATCTCCACATGCAAAGAGAAACGTTAGACTTAACAAGGCAGTAAACAACAATATTTTTCTCATGAAAAAACCCCTTTTTGTAACCATGTGAATCTATTCAAACATAGATGAGCATCGTTTGGCAAGGAAAGATTATTGGAATAAATCAAGAATATTTTCCCACTTAAAACGATGCAAAACTAACGATCATTCCGTTAAACTTGCTTTAATTTCATCGACCATTTTTTGAACAGATACGAGCCCACCACCCGAGAGATACCAGTAGTTCGGATCTAAATAAACGATCTGATCATTTTGATAAGCCGAAGTTTGTTCAATAATTTTATTTTCAACGATTTGTTGGGCCGATGATTCGCCACCAACAACAGCACTTCGATCAACGACATATAAAATATCGGGATCTTCTTCCAAAACATATTCAAAGGAGATGTTTTGTCCATGGGTAGATGCTTCAATATTTTCATCAATTGGTGCAACATCAAATACATCATGAATAATCCCAAAGCGTGATTTCGGGCCATAAGCACTTATTTTGTCGTCATTTGCTAAAATAACGAGTGTTTGTTTATCCTCATCAGCTGCGATATCTTGTAACTCGGTTATCGACTCTTTAATCGAGGTCAGTTCTGCTTCAATAACATCTTCTTTTTCAAAGATTTCCCCGATAACTTGTAAGTTTTCTTCAAATGATTCCATATACCGTTCCGTATCAATGTCTAAATAAATTGTCGGAGAAATTTCCGCTAATTCGTCATATAGTGTTGATTGCCGACCAGAAATAATAATTAAATCGGGATCAATTTCAGCAATCTTTTCAAAATCAGGTTCTTTTAAACTTCCAACATTCGCATACTCATCTGTATCATATTTCTCTAAATATGTCGGCATATTTCCACGGGGCAATCCTGCGATATCAATCTCTAAAACATCTAATGTATCTAACACACCAAAATCAAAAACAACAATTTTCTCTGGATTTTTCGTGACGACTGTCTCACCAAGTTCATGGGTAATGGTAATTGTTTCTCCATCATGATTACCGTTGTTCGTAGAGTAGCTATCATTCGTACACGCAACAACTAAAAACAACGGTAGCATTATTAACAAATAAATAACTTTTTTCATAAGACTGACCCCATTATCTATAGTATTTCCCGGGGAATAATCCGCAAATATGTCGAACAACCCGAGTTGTTTTATTAATCAAAATAAACACATATACGCTGATTATCAATTTCTTGAATGTTGAAATCCATATTGTATATATCTTTGAGAACACATTCGTCAATCACGTCACACGTTCGTCCTTGTTTAACAATTTTCCCATCTTTTAGGGCGACAATTTGATCAGAATAACATGAAGCAAAATTAATGTCGTGAATAACGATTAAAATAGTTTTGCCTAATTCATCAACTAAGCGACGCAATGTTTTCATAATTTGCACCGCATGTCGCATATCCAAATTATTTAATGGTTCATCTAATAAAATATATTCCGTATCTTGTGCGATGACCATTGCAATATATGCGCGCTGGCGTTGTCCACCACTTAATTCATCTAAATATTTATCTTGCATTTCCCGCAATTCCATATAATCAATCGCTTCATCAACCTTTTCCCAGTCTTCCTTTTTTAATCTACCCTTGGAAT
>DATGTA010000096.1:0-2559 GCA_035302085.1 Bacillota bacterium | reverse complement strand
CATTGAAGCCGCCATCGTTACCTTTAAACAAAAATTTACGAATGAAGGTCACATTGAAGCCGCCATCGTTACCTTTAAACAAAAATTTACGAATGAAGGTCACATTGAAGCCGCCATCGTTACCTTTAAACAAAAATTTACGAATGAAGGTCACATTGAAGCTTCCAGCGTTACCTTCAATCTGAATTTCACAAATGAAGGTCACATTGGGGCTTCCTGCGTTACATTTAATCGGAATTTCGCAAATGAAGGGAACATTGGGGTATTCAACATTGCCCCTAACCTTAATTTCATCTTAATATTTGTAATTATGTTCCACAATATGTGCGATAAGGCACCTTTGTTTCCGGTGTTGTTGAAAATTTTACTTGATCGTCTGTATGTGAATAGGGATGAGTTAATGCGTTAGAAAATTCATTAAATAATGTGTAGTCATTGTCATCTACTGCGGCTGTTAATGCTTTTTCTACATAATAATTTCGCGGAATAATTGCTGGATTATGTTTTTTCATTAATTCATGAGCTTGGTCTGCAGATTGTTCTTGTGATTGCAAACGCTTTTGCCAACGATTATACCAATCTTTGAATAGTTGTTTATTTACAAACGGCTCATCTCTGAATGAATCAAAGGTTAACTGCAAAAAGAAATTTGTGAAGTCAACTTGATTTTTTTCTAATAACGTTAATAAATCATGAATCAAATCCGCATCTCCTGAATGCTCAGTAAACAATCCTAATTTGCGGCGCATACCATTTAAAAAATATTCCGTAAATCGTTCATCATATGTTGCTAGTGCTTCTTCTGCCTTCTTAACAGCTGTATCTTCATCATCATGTAATAGTGGCAGCAATGTTTCGGCAAATCGTGTTAAATTCCATTTACCAATATATGGTTGGTTGCCATAGGCATAGCGACCTTGATGATCAATGGAGCTAAATACTGTCTTTGGATCATAGCGATCTAAAAAAGCACAAGGTCCATAATCAATCGTTTCACCTGAAATTGTCATATTATCAGTTTTCATAACCCCATGGACAAAGCCGACGAGTTGCCATTTAGCAATAACTTCCGCTTGGCGATCAATCACCCGTAATAAAAATTTCAAATAAGGTTCCTCTCGCTTCAAGACATCTGGATCATGACGTTGAATCGCATAATTCGCTAATGTTTTGAGTTGTTCGACTGAGCCCCACGCCAATGCATACTGAAATGTTCCCACACGTAAATGACTTGAAGCAACTCGAGTTAAAATGGCTCCAGGCAACGGACGTTCTCGCATAATTTTTTCACCAGTCGTCACAACAGCTAATCCCCGAGTCGTCGGGATCCCTAGGGCATGCATGGCCTCACTGATCAAATACTCTCGTAACATCGGGCCAAGTGTTGCACGCCCATCACCCCCACGAGAATAACGGGTTGGACCGCTCCCTTTTAATTGGATATCATAAATTTGCCCAGCTTCACTTAACTGCTCGCCTAGTAAAATCGCACGTCCATCTCCTAACATCGTAAATTGACCAAATTGATGACCGGCATATGCTTGAGCGATAGCTAGTGAATTTTCAACGAGTTCACTCCCTGATAAAATTTTCCCTGCTTCTTCCGTTTGCGAAAAATTATTTGATAATCCTAACTTCGCTGCTAATTGATCATTAAATTGAACGACTTTTGGTTGCTTAACGGGACTTAGTGGCGTCTTGGTATAAAAAAATAACGGCAGTTGCTCATAACTATTTTGAAAATTAAACCCACTCTTTGTCGATAAAATAATCGTTCACTCCAATATAACGAATTTTTCACTGGCTACTTCTACATTCTATGTTAACCGAATAACGACATTACAAACATTATTTTATACAAAAGCTCTACTTAAAGTGTAACTGATCTATCGCAACATTAAAAGTTCTCATTGATGAACATCTATTTTTTCTTACCATACAATATTATAAAACTTTGGAGTGATTATATGAACAATTGGAAGAAATCATTACGAGCCAAAACGCCGGAAAAAGGTTATGATTTAGCCGTTCAATTAGCACAAGAAAGTATTAAGCGAATTCAACCGGATGAAAAAATTCGTGAAAAATTACGTCCTAAATACTCTAAAAATGCTAATAGTCTAATTATGGCATCGTCAGTTGTCGCCATACATTTTCAAACGGTTGCAGCAGCTAATAATTATTGGTCATCACAAAAGCAAACCGGCCACAGCCCATTAAGATTAAAAATGTAAGCTAATTTTAGACAGCAAACCCCTTCGTCAATCACTGTCTTTCTTTCATAAGCCAACTAAACGGTGCTAGTCATTTTATACAACTGCCACCGTTTAGTTGTTTATTTTTTAAATAATCAAAATCATTTCATCATAAAAGTTTAACTATATTTTGAATCCCCGTCATTTCACTCTCAACAAATATTCTATTTTCATAACAGGTGTTCTCAATGTATAATTATAATAAAGCATGTTTTATTTTGGGGGAAAAACAATTGGATCCATCTACTGTTTTAAATAAAATTAAAGATCATCAGCCGACACTTTATAAAGAGGAAAAGATTAA
>DATGTA010000095.1:0-3289 GCA_035302085.1 Bacillota bacterium | reverse complement strand
TTTAATCGTCGAAATTCCTAGGCGGTGAGCTAGCGGTGCAAAAATTTCTAACGTTTCATTAGAAATTCGCCGTTGTTTATCATTTGGCAAATGGCCAAGTGTTCGCATATTGTGTAAGCGGTCAGCAAGTTTAATTAAAATCACCCGAATATCTTTAGCCATGGCGACAAACATTTTTCGATGATTTTCCGCTTGTTGTGCTTCTCGAGATTTATATTTTATTTTGCCTAACTTTGTTACACCATCAACGAGCATCGCTACCTCTTCGTCAAAGGCCACTTCAAGTGCTTCAAGAGTAATCTCGGTATCTTCAACAACATCATGCAAAAAACCAGCGGCAATTGTCGCTGGGTCTAAATTTAATCCAACGAGAATACCTGCCACTTGTACAGGGTGAATGATGTATGGTTCACCTGATTTTCGAAATTGTTCTGCATGAGCATCTTTAGCAAATAAATAGGCACGGTAAATAAAGTCAACATCATCTTCATCTAAAAAATGACGTGACTGATCTAAAATTTGCTCAATTGTTAAAACTTCACCCTTTGACATAAAATCACCTTTATCTGAATGATTCGTATTATTGTATAAGTATTAAAAACTTTTTCTTAATTGTAAAGTAAAAAACCTTTTAATATTGAAAAAATGTCAGTATATCAAATGTTATGTAAAATAAAAGGTCTGACAATCGACATATTCGTCAGACCCTTTCATCTATTTAATCGTAACTCATCAATGTTAAAACATCATAACCTTGTAGTTTCTCAATTCCATTTAAGTAAGCAAGTTCGATTAAAAAAGCACAACCAACGATTTCACCACCAAGTTTTTCAACGAGTTTAATCGTCGCTTCAATAGTACCACCCGTTGCGAGTAAGTCATCCGTAATAAGTACTCGTTGGCCTTGTTTGATGGCATCTTTATGAATCGCTAATACATTTTCACCATATTCTAAACCATAGTCAATTTGAATAACTTCACGAGGTAATTTACCTTTTTTCCTTACGGGAATAAACCCGATATTTAAAGCATAAGCTACCGGGCAACCAACGATAAATCCACGGGCTTCCGGGCCGACGATTACATCGACTTCTTTTTGTTTGGCAAATTGAATAATCTCATCGATGGATGCTGTAAAAGCTGGTCCATTCGCCATTAATGGTGTAATATCTTTAAATTCAACACCTTCTTTTGGCCAATCTTTAACAATTTTTATATGCTCTTTATAGTCCATTAACTACTTCCTCCTCAACCGTATGTAAATCCATCATTTGTAAAAACCATTGTTTTAAGTCTTGGGCATTTGAATAATACAATTTCTTTTCAATGTCGATTTGTTCCAGTCGTTGTTGGTAAATGCTTGATTGTTGTAATGCTTGTTTTTTGGGTTGTGGATTTAATATGAAAGAACCATGATGTTCGATAATAAACTGCAAATCCAGAAATACATGAATCATAAATTGAACAACTTCATCTGTCCACTCCTTTCGATGTGCAATTTCTGGAATATGAGTTGCTGGATTAATCGTTTTGTAGTGATTGATATAGCCATATAACCATTTAAAGTCTTCACGTGTTGGAAATGGTGTTAAATAAATACTATGATCTAAATGATAACAAACATGTATATTTTTAGGTCTCGTTTGCTGAATGATCATTTTTAAATCCTCTAATGATTTAGGTAAGTCAAACACGAATAGATCATCAATTTCATCAAAATGAATCAATGCATCATCATCATAACTTATTTGCTTAATCGTTAAAGAATCATCTTGATGCGAATATGTATGAACTGCTAGTTGTTTTGCTCGTTCATCGATAAATGGCGATAAATCAAGTTGTCGTTTTCCCCGATGATCGAACAGTTGATAATCATCGATTTTAATATCTTGCATAACCATTTGAACCATTCGGTGTCCATTCCATTCATTAATATTTAATTCACCAACTATTTCAAGTGGTGTATCACGTGTAAGAAAAGGATATAAATGTCCCATGCCAAATCCAATGCCTTCAAACGTTTGATTACCCGCTTGAAATTGCAACTTTAAATGACTTTTATCTTGGCCAATTTGACGAACATCATAAGGTGTTTGTTTGTATAAAAATACAGGTTTTGGATTTTCCATACCAAACGGTGCTAATTCATTAATTTCATGGACGAGTGATTCAGATATGTCTTCACATGTTAACACATCACTAATTTCAATTAATTGTTTGAAGTCTTCAGCATCTAATTGTTCATTAACGAATTCATTTAACTTTTTGATGAGTTCGGGTAAATTTTCCAAAGGTAATGAGAGTCCCGCAGCTTGTGAATGGCCTCCAAAATTTGTGAACAAATCACTAATTTTAAGTAACTGACGAAATAGATCAAATGCTGGAATACTTCTTCCAGACCCTTTAACTAAATTGTTTTCTCGTTGGATCGTTAATACGATCGCTGGCCTGTCGTATTTTTGAACGAGTCGTGAAGCGACAATTCCTAAAACACCTTCATTCCATCCTTCTTTAGCGACGACGATAAAGTTTTGTAATCCGTCTGCTTCAATCATTGCTTCAGCCTCTTTCACAATTTCCCGGACGATTCGTTGTCGTTCACTATTGATGGATTGAACGATCGTTGCCATTTCTTCAGCTTGCTCCATTGTTTCTGCCATCAATAGATCAACAGCTAATGATGCTTCTTGTAAACGACCAACCGCGTTAATTCGTGGGGCTAATAAAAAGCCAACATCATCTGACTCAATCGCATCATTCAATGAACATGTACGTTTCAATGCTTGGAGTCCGAGGTTAGTCGTTGTTGCTAACTTTTTTAGGCCATGAGCTGTAAGTATGCGGTTTTCATCAATTAAAGGGACAAGATCAGCAATTGTCCCTAATGCAACAAGGTCTAAAAATTGCTCAGGTAAATAACCGAGTAAGTATTGCGCCAATTTAAAGGCAATCCCTACTCCGGCTAATTGTTTAAACGAATAATTGTTCGATAATTTCGGATGAATAATCGCATAAGCTTCAGGCAATTTTTCTTGGACTTCATGGTGGTCGGTAATGATGAGATCAATGCCTAATTGCTTAGCAAATGTTGCTTCATCAGTCGCTGCTATCCCTGTATCTACTGTAATAATGACTGTAAAACCATTGTCAAATGCTTGTTGAAAGGCTTGCACATTTGGACCATATCCTTCCGTAAACCGATTTGGAATGTAATAATCACAATGTGCCCCTAATTGTCTTAATGTTTTTAATAAAATAACCGTTGCTGTCACACCATCTGCATCATAAT
>DATGTA010000094.1:0-5189 GCA_035302085.1 Bacillota bacterium | reverse complement strand
ATAGTTTACATGTTTGTAATGCACCATCACCAGCAGCTACTGCCTCATTAGAAATTGGCAAAGAAATTGTTCGTCGCTTAGGTAACTAAGAAACGAAAAGTAAATAATGTTTAGTGAACATAAACTTGTATGAAGCGGGTGGTACAGTTGGAAGCGAATATGAAAATAGCAAACGATCACAAGTGATTGACAAATAGTTTGGATATCCGATTTAAAAATCATTAATATAAACTTTGGGCAGAGTTTATGACCCTAACATAATTTTTAAAACTTTACTGACATTGAGGTAGTTTTCTTTATTTTTGCTGATATACCATGAGTAAATAATAATGATTTGAAGGGGTGTACAGTCATGCAAGAGGTGTATATTGTTGCAAGTGTAAGAAGTGCGGTTGCTCGTAAAGATGGCCAATTAGCCCATGTTCGACCTGATGAATTATTAGCGGAAATTTTAGACCAATTAATGGAGCGAGCGGTAGTTGAGAAGTCAGTTGTTGAGGATGTTATCATCGGCTGTGTGACACAAATCAATGAGCAAGCGATGAATATTGCTCGTACGGCAGCATTGATGGCAGGATTTCCAAAAGAGGTGCCTGGAGTGACGATTGACCGGCAATGTGGTTCGAGTCAACAAGCGGTTCATTTTGGGGCACAAGCGATTGCAGCGGGTGATATGGATGTTGTCATTGCTGGTGGTGTAGAAAGTATGACACGAAGTCCGATGTTTGCCAATGTCGGTCAGACGAAACATAGTCCACAATTAACAAAAATGTATGACATTGTCCATCAAGGTTTATCAGCAGAAAAAATTGCCAAAAAATGGAATTTATCCCGTCAAATGCTTGATGAATTTGCTTTTTTAAGTCATGAACGGGCGTTAAATGCAATAGCTGAGGAAAGGTTTTCTGATGAAATATTCCCTCTGGAAATACGTGATCAAAACGATAACGACATTGTATTTGCTACCGATGAGGGGCCACGGGCGGATACATCTATGGACGCTTTAGCGAATTTAAAACCTGTTTTTCAAGCAGATGGGAAAGTAACCGCAGGAAATGCGAGTCAAATGAGTGATGGGGCGAGTGCTGTTTTATTAATGTCTGGTGAAAAGGTAAAGGCACTTGGTCTTAAACCACAAGCAAAAATAATCGCTCGAACGGTCGTTGGGTCAGACCCTACCCTTATGTTAACAGGACCAATTGCAGCGACAAACCAAGTATTAAAAAGAGCCCAATTAACACTAGATGATATCGACCGTTTTGAAGTGAACGAAGCTTTTGCGTCTGTGCCACTCGCTTGGTTAGCAGAGACAAATGCCGATCCTAGTAAACTAAATGTTAATGGTGGCGCAATAGCTCTAGGTCATCCACTTGGGGCGACAGGTACCCGGTTAATGACGACATTGCTTCATGAGCTGGAACGAATGGATGGAAAATACGGACTCGTTGCGATTTGTGAAGGGATGGGTATGGCTAATGCAACGATTTTTGAACGCATTGAGTAATATGGCATGTGTCAGATCGTTCTCAACCGACTATTTTAGAACGTATTCAATAAAATGACTGCTTATATGAACGGTCACACTTAATAAATTTAAGTTGCTATCTTTTCCAATCATCGATAAAATAACAAACGTACAGTATGATAGTCGTTTTTTATCCAAGCCATGCATATGATAGGACATACACAATTGATACATAAAAGGAGTTAATGTTTAATGGAGTGGAAAAATGTTTATCGGGGACTTTTAATTGGTGCCAGTGACGTCATCCCAGGTGTAAGTGGTGGTACAATAGCGGTTTTACTTGGTATTTATGATCGTTTAATCAACGCTATTAACGGTATATTTAGTCGACGTTGGAAAGGACAGCTCAACTTTTTAATTCCTTTAGTCATTGGTGTTGGCCTAGCGATCTTTACAATCGCCCGTATTATGAAGTGGCTTTTTTTATATTATCCAGAACCGACATATTTTTTCTTTTTAGGATTGATTATTGGTATCATTCCCCAATTGCTCGAAGAAGCGAATGTTCGGCAAACATTTGCCATGAAACAAATTATTTTATTATTACTCGGTGCTTTAGCGGTTAGTTCAATGATCTTTTTTATGGATATTGAACCAGGATCAGTTATAACTGATCGCACGTTTAAAACATATCTTTTACTATTTATTTCAGGAATTCTGGCGAGCGCTGCAATGATTTTACCGGGCATTAGTGGCTCAGTCGTTTTTTTAATCCTCGGTGTTTATCCGACAGTCATTGAAGTCATTTATAGCTTTGATATAAAAGCAATTATTGTCATTGGGACAGGCATCGTTATCGGTATTATAACGATGAGTAAACTCATTCATTATTTTTTAAAACATTTTCGAAACAATACATTCGCTTTAATTATTGGAGCGGTTATCGGTTCTATTTTCGTTATTTTTCCTGGGTGGCCCGAACAAACATCACTCATTATGAGCTGTCTCGTAACTGGAGCGAGTGGGTTACTCGGTGCTTATATTTTAGGAAAAGTTGAATATGAAAATGAATAAGGTGATCATGAACGTTGATCACCTTTAGTCATCACTAATCGTTAAGCTTAACGCATCATTCGCCTGCAATGAAAGCTGACCATTTTGCAAAGGAATTTGTTGGTCTGTATTTGTTGTTTGATAAATGTGATGAAATAATTGTAAGTTTTCATGTTTATTGAGCAAAATATTTAACGTTTGCTCATTAACGGCTTTTGGATTTGCTCCATATAAATTAGCTTGTCCCCACTCAATTAAAAATGGTGTCATGGTAAGTGAATGTTGTGGAAATAACATGCGCCATGTTAAGTCCTCGCCATTAGGTTTCTGTCGCTTCCCTTGAAAAGGTCCGACAAATGGAATGTTATTCATTTGAAAATGTTCGATAAATGCGTCCATTGCTGTCGTCCGCAAACCATATTGAAACAAACCATCCCCATCATATTTCAGCTTGTTCACGAGTTGCTGAATGAGTGGGTTGTCCGATTGTTCAGCTGTGTTTTGTTCAAAAATACTTAGCCATTCGATATAGCTCTGATTTTGAAAATAGGCGAGCACATTATACGTTCCCCAGAAATCATGTTTTCCACCTTGAGTGATTTTTAGATTGTGTTTGTTGGCAAATTGTTCAGCACTTTTTAGTGGATCAGTTGCCGCAATAACAACATGGTCGATTGCTAACATTTGCTTCACCTCCTTTGTTGTCGATCCCTTATATGTTAAGCATATGTTGATAGAAGTTATTTGCCAATTGAAATGGGTAATTAGCACATATTTTTTCCAAGAAACATATATTGTTACAAAGTTACGACAAAGGAGTGTGTGCCTGATGTACTACAGACCATTTCATACCGTTCACTTCAATGAAAGAGAACATCCTTATCGACAGCCCATTTATTCACCACAAAGACCACCGATAAATTCGCCGCCACAGCAATTACCACCGATGAATTTTCATCCGATGAATTTTCAGCAAATGCCCAATCAACCACCTTTTCCAATGATGCATCAACAAGCTTATTATCCACCCGCAAGACCACCATTGACGACAAGTGTTTTGAATCAATTTCAAGATGGTGAGGGGCAAATTGATTTTAATAAAATGTTAGCGACTGTCGGCCAACTTGCAAACACCGTACAACAAGTCACTCCGGTGATTAAGCAATTTGGTTCGTTTATCGGGTATTTACGTTAATTCGCTAACTAGCTATTTGTTTTGGTAACATAAGGGATAAGAGATGTTCACGTTAAAAAATATGTAATTGGGGAATATAACGACTAGTAGATATAAAGGAGAACTTACGGTATGATTGCATGTTTGATCATTCACGGTTATACAGGTGGACCTTATGAAGTTCAACCATTAGCTGATCATTTAAAGGAAAATACTGATTGGCAAATATATGTTCCAACGCTGCCAGGTCACGGGGATGAGCTTGAATTAGATGATCTAACTTATGAAGATTGGCTTTTGGCTGCTGAAAAACTTTTTAAAGAATTAAAAACCACTTATGAAACGATTTATGTAATTGGGTTTTCAATGGGCGGGATGATCGCCGGTTACTTAGCGGGTAAATATGCGGTCGATAAGCTCGTATTACTCGCTGCTGCTCGCAAATATATCTCGGTTAAACATATGGCCGAAGAAGTTGGTGATGTTATAACAGACGCTCTAAAAGGTCAATTAACTGACAATGAATTTTATACAAATTTCCGAAAAAAACGTGAGGCTGTTCCTTTACGTGCAAACTTTGAATTTACAAAACTCGTTCATTATACGAAACCATATTTGAAAAAAATAAACATACCTGTATTAATTGCTCAAGGGCAAAATGATCCTGTCGTTCCTGCACGTTCGATTGATTACTTAAATAAAGAAATCCAATCGGAAATAAAAGAAGTCGTTCTTTTCGATCAATCTGAACACAGGCTTTGTTTAGCATCTGATAAAGATGTGTTAAATGAACTTGTCTTTAACTTTTTAACGAAGTCAGTTAATGATTTGGATGGTCATCTTTAACGTGTGAGATAGTCACTTGTCGTTTACGCGTCGTACTAACGACAAATAAAAAGAGACCAAAAATGACAATCGTTCCGCCGAGCCATTGTGACCATGTGACCATTTCATCTAAAATAAAATAAGCGAGAATCGTTGCGCCAATGGGTTCAAAGACAACTGCCATTGAGATGACAGATGTACTAAGCCAGCGCAAGGCCCAATTAAATAAACTATGCCCTAAAAACGTCGGGAAAATCGCTAAAGCAATAAAAATGAGCCAATGATTTGTTGTATAAGCAAAAAACTCGTGTTGTAAAACAATATTATATATGAATAAAGTGACGGCACTTATGAAGTAGACGATAAAGGTATATGTCATAAATGAGACACGTCTTCTTGCCTGTTGTCCGAATAAAAAATAAACGGTCACCATGATCGCACCTAAAAGCGCTAATATATCACCGAGTAAATTGCCAAAACTTATTTGTAAATCACCCCAGCTAATAATGACACTGCCAAGAACAGTAATGATCATACTAATAATTGCCCCAGGTGAAAAACGTTCTTGGAAAAATAAATAAGTTCCAAGAAATGCAAAAATTGGCTGAAGTGAGACGAGTACAACAGAACTTGCGACAGATGTATGATTTAGTGATTCAAACCAAAGAATAA
>DATGTA010000093.1:0-6189 GCA_035302085.1 Bacillota bacterium | reverse complement strand
GTTAAAGAAAAGTGAACTGACCGAAATTATGCAACAATTTTACCAAGTGAAACAGACGCTTGATGAACAAACTGGTGAATTAAATATCGAATTTTCCTTTAAGGCTTACGAAGTGGCTAAACGTGACATGCAGCAATATGAACGATTATTAAATAATTTTGAAACAACACATATCAAGTTTCGCCATGAGCAGCAAAATAAGCAACAAGGAAATCGACGAATATCAGAAATTGCAGAAGAAGTGGATGAATTAAAAGGTGAGTTAAATATTTTAGCTGATAAACAAGTACGGATCGAGCGAAATATGACAGAGATTGAAAAACAACTTGACCTTGAAGGGGTTGCTGAAATTCGTCAGCAAACAAAGGAAGTTCAGGCAAAAATTGCGACGACAAAACAACAGTTACATGAGTTGAGCCGAAAAATACCCCAAAAAGAAACAAACATCGATTACTTAACAAACGAAATGATTGAGCAAGAACAAAAGGTCCGTTTTGCTCAATTGATGATTGAAGCTTGGCATGAATCGTTCCAACAAGAGATTCAGTTTGATTTTGTTGAACTACCGGATGATACAAAAGATTTAGTGAAACTAGCGAAGTGGGTAACGAAACAATTTAAAGGGACTGCGAAAGATTTACCGAAAATTGAGCGGCAATTAACGAATGTGTTTCATGAACAACAAGCTCAGTTAATTGAATATCGGATGACAGAAGATGTAACAGAGATACCAGCACTTTCAATCGAGGAAGAAACGTGGAAAGAAGATCAGCAAATTATTTTGCACAATTGGCAAGCAAAAGCTGAACGACGTATGATTCATCTTGAATTTGCCGGCCAACGTTTAAGTCCATATTATGTGAAACAACGACTTGAAGAAGATGCGATGCGCCAACAAATGTCTTTAAATGAGCAAGATCGCCAATTGTATGAAGAAATTTTATTTGATTCAGTTGGCAATAAATTACGAAGCCGCATTAATCGAGCGAAACAATGGACGAAGCAAATGTCCCGCTTAATGCAAGAAAGTGTTTCAACATCAGGAATTTCATTTTCCATTCGGTGGCGACCACGTACGGCGGAAACAGAAGCGGAACTTGATACGAATCAATTAATCGATTTATTACAAAGAGACCCACGCCTATTAAAGGATGAAGATTTAAATCAAGTGATCGAACATTTTCGCTCAAAAATTGCCCAAGCGAAAGAGCTTGCTGAAATTAAAGGTGAAGGGACAACGCTGTTACAAATTTTAAAAGATGTCCTTGATTACCGTTACTGGTTCTCCTTTGTCTTGTCCTATCAACGTGAAAATGAACAACGACGTGAATTAACGAATCATGCGTTTGATAAATTAAGTGGTGGCGAAAAAGCGATGGCTATGTATATTCCTCTATTTACTGCGTGTTATTCGAGATATTTAGAAGCGGAACCGACGGCCCCATATATTATTTCTTTAGATGAAGCATTTGCAGGGGTAGATGATGAAAATATTAGTGCTTTGTTTAATATTATTGAAGAATTAGATTTTGATTATATGATGAACTCACAAGTGCTTTGGGGCGATTATCCAACCGTCACATCGCTATCAATTTGTGAACTCGTGCGACCGAAAAATGCTGATTTTGTTACTGTGATTCGTTACATGTGGGATGGGCAAACACGAAAATTAGTGATCGATGACGACATCGATGATCCATCGGAAAAAGAATTATTCCTAACAACACCAACGCCAGGGCAATAAACGGAGAGGAACACTTTCAGCACACTTTTACAGATAGTTTATTAAGTGACTATTTTTTAGGTGATAAGGATGGAACGTATATTACAAGATGCAACAGCTTTTTTTAAAAGTGAACAAGCTTATGATAAGCTATTTCAATTGTTTAAAAAGAAATATGAGTCACTCGGCAGAATCGGTGGGACTGTTCCTACCGATTCATTTTCGATGAATGAGTTACAAGAAATAAGCAAATTTTTCGGTGTAGCTAGCAAGGATTTGGCAAAAAAGGGAAAAATATCTTTATTAACATTTGAACAACAACTCGCTTATACTCGCTTTGAACATATATCTTTAAAACAGTTACTTGATGCTTATTTTGGTGAGACGATTATTTCGAAAAAGGAATTGGAATTACGTGAAGCAAAGCAATTAAAACATTTTTTCCAAGAACAACAGCATCAATTCCCGCATATTTCCTTTTGGCTCACCTGGCTATTTGAAAACCGCCGAGAAAGTCGTTGGCTCATCCAGATGGCCGAGGAGACACCCGCTGAATTTGTCAACTTGTTACAAATATTACAACGAGGGTTTACAACTTTACCCGAGAAGGCGGAACGTTTACCATTATTTAGTCAACGAATCACTGGTGACCCACATGCGTTTGATTTACATACGTCTTTAGGTAAAGCGTTTATTCATTTATTAACCGTCCATTTTTATCAACCACAAGAAGTTCTGGAAATCCCTCGAGACACGGAGGCGATTAATGAATTATTACAGCAATATCATATTTACCGTGATGATTTATTAAATTTTGTGACGTGTTGTAATTTAATCGCTGAAACGAAGCAAGGCATTCATCCGGTTTGGGAACAAGCAGCCCGCCATCAAACGGTGCAAATTATTCCTTTACGAGAAATTATTCCTTTGATAAGTATTTATCCAAAAGACGGTCAAACGGTGTGGGTGGTAGAAAACTCAGGCGTCTGTGCGACATTGCTTGATCATGCCCCAAATACACCGATGATTTGTACGAATGGCCAGTTCACTTTAGCGACATTATTGTTAATGGATCGTTTAGTGGAAAATAATATCACACTTTACTATGCGAGTGATTTTGACCCGGAAGGTTTAGGAATGGCTGAGCGCTTACTTGATCGTTATTCGACGGCAATAAACCTCTGGCGTATGGACAGCGACCATTATAAAATGTCCAATCCGCAAGTGGTATTATCAGACAGTCGTTTAGAAAAGTTAACACATTTAACGAATGAGCCATTGTTAGCAATCGCTGATGAAATGCGTCTTCGTAAAAAAGCGGGTTATCAAGAAGCATTAATTGATTTAATGATCACTGATATCCAAACATAAAAAAACTCGCCATGAGCGTTCCTCACGGCGAGTTGTTCATTTCAATCATTAAACGCTTGTTAGTCGATATTCTCCCATGCCGAATAATCCTTCCGTATAGTCTAGTTGAACTCCATTAAAGAAAGTTGTTTGGTGGGGAGCGATGAGAAATTTAATTCCCTCAATTTCTGTCACTTCATCATCTTGGCTAGCTGACTCCTCCAGAGCCAGTTGTAAACGTGGGCCTCCTCAGCCAGCACTCATATAAAGGCGAATAAGTGGCTCTTTTAAATCGTCAATGGAACTTAACTCCTCTTTAATTTGTTTAATGGCAGCTTCAGTTGCTTGAATCAATGCGACCACCTCCTTGCACAAATCTAATCCTTAACAAACCATTTTAAAAGTGTTTAGCGAATGTTACGGTGTTATTTTTAAGTCAAAAAATGAAACATTTCATATAAAGACTGGAAATCATGTTGACCTTTTGAGCTGATGACATTCATTCTATACACATCTGTTTATTCGCTAACATTCCCTAAACTAATTAAAAAATAACTTTGTGATAATGAAAATAACTCCTACCAGGAGCCATACATAAACCCCCGGTCATATCGGTGGGAATGACCGTTTTTTCGAAGGGTTTGTTTGAGCACTTCAACCTTTCACTGGATGACAGTCTTTATTATTTTTAGCCAATTTTATCACTCCTAAAGATTTGCTCTTGTTCAATTGACAAAATAAATACGTATAGGGCTATCTGTATTAAGTATAAAATGTTATATATGACCCGTCAACTAAACGAGACTTAATCAATAGTCATTTAACGAACATAAATCGCTTTTTGTCGTTTTTCTAAAACGTTACCAATAATTTGAGCATCAATGTTATCCATTTTTTGCAAATCGTTGATATAAGTTTTTGCATCATCTTCTGGTAAACTGATGAGTAAGCCACCAGAGGTTACGGCATCACATAAAATTAATTGATCAGTTTCGGATATTTGTGGCCCATACTCGATCACTTCTTTTAACCAGGCGAAATTTTCTCGAGAGCCACCTGGGAAAAGCTGTTGTTCAGCCAATGCTTTTGTTCCGTCTAAAAGTGGGACTTGAGTGGCGTCGATATGCAAACTTACTTGACTCCCTGAAGCCATTTCATAAGCGTGACCGAGCAATCCAAAACCTGTCACATCTGTTACAGCGTTTGGCTCATACGGTTGTAATCGCTTAGCAGCTGTTTGATTTAAAGTTGTCATCATTTGTGTGACATCGTTAATTTGTTTAGCTGTTAATTTGTCTTGTTTTAATGCTGTCGTTAAAATGCCAACACCGATTGGCTTCGTTAAAACGAGCAGATCGTTAGGTTTTGCGCCGATATTTTTGTAAAATTTATCCGGATGGACGATACCTGTAACGGATAGGCCAAATTTCGGTTCAGGATCTTCAATTGAGTGGCCACCAATCACTTGGGCACCAGCTTCGTTCACTTTGTCATTTGACCCTTGTAAAATCTTAGCTAAAACTTCTGGTCCTAATTGGTTAATGGGAAAAGCAACGATATTTAAAACAGTTTTTGGGGTTCCACCCATGGCATAAATATCACTTAAAGCATTGGCAGCGGCAATTTGCCCGAACATGTATGGATCGTCAACGATCGGTGTAAAAAAATCGACCGATTGAATGAGTGCTAAATCATCAGTCAATTGGTACACTCCGCCATCATCAGCAGAGTCGATACCGACGAGTAATCGGGGATCTTGTTCATCCATTCGTTTTAAATCACGCAAAACTTGCGCTAAGTCTTGTGGACTTATTTTACAGCCTCAGCCAGCTTTTGATGAGAATTTTGTCAATTTTAATTGATCCATTATGGAATACCCCCTTTTGTATATAAATAGACATATGTCATAATAAAAGTATAAGTCTTTATATAGAAAAAAGCGATTAAATAATTTTGGACGGTGAAATTTTCGATGAAACAATTACAACATTTACCAGCAGTTCATGAATTAAAAAGTCACTCAACCTTTCAACAATTACAAACACGGGAAAAAATATCAGAGCAAATGTTGACGAAACAATTACAAAAAGCAATTGCGACGGTACGGCATCAATTACTAAATAAAGCATGGCAAATTGATGAACCATGTGACCGGGAACAATTAACAAATATTATTTTTAAACAGCTTGATCATTTACTAGTGACGTTTCGAACGAACAAATTACAACCTGTCATCAATGCAACAGGTGTTGTGTTACATACAAATCTTGGCCGGGCTCGATTAAGTGAAAACGCTATTGCTCATTTAACAACGACTGCTTTTACTTATTCAACGCTTGAATATGACTTAGCGACGAATGAACGAGGCTCAAGGCATGATTTAATTGAATCTTATTTAATGGAATTAACAGGTGCTGAAGCGGCGCTGGTCGTCAACAACAATGCGGCTGCTGTTTATTTAGTGTTAAAGGCGCTCGCCAGTGAAAAAGAAGTCATCGTTTCCCGAGGTGAACTTATTGAGATTGGTGGTTCATTTCGTATATCAGAAATTATGGCTGAAAGTGGTGCGCATTTAGTCGATGTTGGCACAACGAATAAAACGCATGTCGCTGATTATGAACGAGCGATTACCGAAGAGACGGCCCTTTTATTAAAAGTACATAAAAGTAATTTTGCCTTGCTCGGTTTTGCTGAAGAAGTGCAAACAGATGAACTCATATTACTTGCCAAACGACATGGACTGCCGATTTATGAAGATCTTGGCAGCGGGACATTGCTTGATTTTAAAAAATATGGGATTGGAAATGAGCCGACTGTTCAAGAAAAAGTTCAAGAAGGTATTGATTTAATTTCGTTTAGCGGTGATAAATTACTCGGTGGACCACAAGCAGGGATCATCGTTGGGAAAAAAGCTTACATTGATCAATTAAAAGCTCATCAACTTGCCCGAGTATTACGTGTCGATAAATTAACATTGGCAAGCCTTGAAGCGACATTAAAAAGTTATTTGCGGGGCCAAGCGGAAACCGAAATTCCGACATTACACGATATTTTACAAGATGATGAATGGATTAAACAAAAATCAGCAAGCTTTGTTGAAACCGTCACAGAGCTGA
>DATGTA010000092.1:0-8635 GCA_035302085.1 Bacillota bacterium | reverse complement strand
AAATTGATAAGATTTTTGTTTAATAAAACGTTTGCAAATTTATGCTATATGTTGATGTAGCACTGTTTATACAATATTTTAGCATTTTTTTCCTTTACCGAATATAGACATTTTTTGCCGTTTTTTTGTATTTAAAATAGTTTGTAGACAATTTTTTACGGTTTTTTTTAATTGTCTACACCTATGTTTTGCAGATTAAAATATACTTTTTTCCTATGTTCTCTTAGTTTGTTTCTTCGTTTGCTTAACTTTTTTAAGTAAAATGGGCTATAAATGAATAATTTACATTTTTTTCCATTTACATAAACTCCTTGCCTAATGGCAACACTAAAACATTTTGGATCAGACGATCATTTATTGAACGATTCGTCAATTTTTCGCTCCGCATGGATGAGTAAGCGCTGGTAATTGTGCCGATAAGGATGACACGTTAAAAGTGTCGCTAAATCTTTATTTTCAACAATTTCTAAATCATCCGTTTGATCAGGGTAAATGACTTGCTGGCGGAAAACTTCATACGTTAATGTCTCGTCCATCGTATGAATATAAAATACATCACCATCATCTAACTCGTCGATATTGCGAAACATCGCTTTTGTTCCCATCCCACGATGTCCCGCCAGAACTGTATGTGTACTTTCCCCGCCTAAGGGGAGTGAAGAGCCCTCAACTTGACCAACACCACGGCGTAAATTATCTTCAGACGAACCTAAATATATTGGGATGACGAGTTGTAATTTGGGAATTTCAAGCGCACTGAAAGCATCTTCATGAGAAAATTCATGCGCTTCCATCGTTGTTCCATCACTAAGACATTCATTAAAAGCGGATAGTTTTTCCTGTTGAGTGCCAAAGGGGTCCCGAAATCCGTCTTCATTATAATAAATATTTTCATTACATTTATCTGCTTGTTCCATGATTGAATCAATTTCTTCTTCGGTTAAATTGTCAACAAACGCATGAAAATTACTCACTTCGTTTTCTTGAATGAGCTGATTGACAAATTGGGCCACATGAGGATAAATTAAAATAATTAATCCGGTCATAAATAACAAAATAACTCCTTTATATGTTTTCATGGTCGTCTCCCTGCCTTTCGTAACCGTAAAAAAATAACGATAAGCATGATAACGCCTGCACTAGCCGCAATGAAATACCACGGTGCGCCTAAAGCTGCTGTACGTTGCTCGGGTAAATTCGTAGTTGTTTTCTCTGGGCTATATGGGACTCGTTTACCTTTGACGAGCATCCGATGCGTATTAATCATATAAGGTTCACAGGTTAATAAAGTCACGAGTTCTTCATCATCATCCATTTGTAGCCAGTCGGTTTCATGCGGTAACACGATATCTACCTCATAAACTTCATAAGCATATTTTTCATTAAGTACTTCAATAAAAAACTCATCACCTACTTTTAATTGATCAATATCACGAAATAATTTAGAGCTGGGTAGTCCACGGTGTGCGGTAAACACACTATGAGTACCCAATTCGCCGGTTGGTAATGAAGAGTTTTCTAAATGTCCGACACCACGAGAAAGCACATCATCATTTGTCCCGTGATACATTGGCAATTGGACATTTATTTTCGGAATCTCCAAGTTACCAATGGCCGGTCCAACGTTTAAAGCATCATAATAACTTTTATTACCAGAGTTTTCTGGTGCATCCGCCGCTTGCTCTGAGAATGGATCAACATAATTTAATTGGGCTGATTTTAGTTTCTCATTATGCTTTGTCGCTTTTTTTCGTTCATCTTCAATTGTCATATAATCCATTTGTTCAACCGCTTCCCGATATTGTTTGACCGCCGATTGATGTGTTTTTGTTGAAAAATAGTTACTAATGATTGGATATGAAAAAATTCCTAAACCGATGACAAATACGAGTATGAGTATATATTTTTTCATTTTTACACATCCTATCATTTTATAGTTGAGTTAAAACACTACTCATCGATTTGGACGTTTCAAATAGAGAAATAAGTTAATGACGATAACAATTGATAGTTGGAATAATTTTTGATGGAAAAATAATTTTATGATTGTATACAGAAGAAAAATTTTCGTAGATTTATATTTTAAAAGCATATTATTAGGCTCATTGATTTTATGTTGCTAGCGGTTAAATGTATATTCATAAAGTGAACATTGGGGGACGGGGGTAGATCCCCCAATGTTATTTTAGGCTGACTGTTTTTGTTTGCGACGATAAATAGCTAAAATGACCGCCGTTGTCATTAACAATAAACCGATAAATGTAAAGAGAACTGTTCCGATACCACCGGTCGTTGGCAGCTCCCAACCTGTCTTTGTATTATCGATCGTTAATGTAACGTCTTCATTATTACCGTCGATTGTAACGTCAAGCGGACTTGTTAACAGACGATATCCTTCAGGGGCTTCTGTTTCATAAAGTTTATAATCCCCATAGTCAAGCTCGGCCCAGAAAATTTCACCGTTATTATTTGTTGTATCTGAAGCAACGACGTTACCATCTAAGTCGCGTAGTTCAAATGTTGCCCCTGCTAGATTTTCAGATGAGTCACCATCTTGTTTAATAATTTTTAAAGAACCATCTGTTGGCTTTACATAAACTGGTGGTGTTTCTTTCTCACCGTCTGTGTCTGATTCATTGGTAAAATTAATTTTCCCGGTATTTGGTATGCCGTCAACTTCTTCTTCCTCAAGTTCGGCATCTGCGTTAATTTTAGCCGTGAAATTTATCGTGAAAAACTCAACACCATCTAACTGTTCAAAAGCATCATCATTTACCGTCCATGTGAGCGTTTGACCATCTTCCGTAAATGTTAATAAATCTTCTTCGATCCCGTCGACATTCCATGAGTCAGCATAATCGAGTCGCTCATCTAAAACGTCTGTCACGAAAAACTCTTTATAATCGGCAATATCTTCTGGTAACGCAATATTTAAATTGTATTCATATTCCGTTTCTCGATTGGTTTCGTATGTTTCAGTTGATTCTTCGACTGTTTTTTCGATCGCTGGCACTTTGTAGTTTGTAATATCTATTTCAATAACGGTTCCTGTCTTCTGCCCATCCTCAGTGATCATGCCACTTTCAGTAATTGCGAAATGCTTTTTCTCACCAAACATGACATAATCTTCCGGGGCTTCTGTTTCAATAAAGTAATAATCGCCATATTCCAATCCGTTGACACGAATATAACCGTCTGAATCAGTCGTTAAATCACCACTGACTAACTCATCATCTGCTGTATATAAATCAAATACGACACCTTCAAGACCGATGTCGCCATCTTGTTCACCATCAAGCTTTAACAATTCAACGGCGCCACGGATTGTTTCATTTTTTGGATAAATATGAACATCATAATTTAGCGTACGTCCATCTTCACTCGTCAGCGGTATATCAACAAAATATTCTTCGGTATTTAAGTTAACATGGTCTGGGCCATCTGTTTCTTGAACTTTATAACGGCCTAAGTCGATATTTTCAATCACAATTTTTCCAGCAGCATCTGTTGTATACGTTTGTGGGTCCCCGTCAATTTCTGTCCACTCATCTGTATCGGGGTTATACTGGTGTGTTTGTGTTAACGTAAACTCAACGCCTGGTAATGGTGCACCTTCCGCATTTTGTCCAGGTAAACCCGTTCCTTGATCATTGTTTTGTGAAGAAAACACCCCATGTTGAGCGGAACCTCCGCTACGATTCATACCATCACTTTCACCGGAACCATCGCTTTCCCCAGATCCATCACCATTAGGATCTTGTTCAAATTTATGAATCGTTAATGTCGGATTTTCCGGATCGCCCTCAATGTCATAGGCAAAAATACTACTTGGTATCATGAAAGATAAAAGCAATATAACAATTAAAAATATATTAAGTGACTTGTTATTAACTTGCTTCATAAAATCGTCCCCTTTTCTCTGTATATTTTGAAAATCATCGTTTGTTTTTTCAAATGGCCCAGAAAAGGCGTCACCTCCCCTGAAATTTGCTGTGATGTATTAACTCATTTAAGAAAATCAAATGAGTTAAGCTTTTTTACGTCTAAAAAGAAAGTATGCTGCACCGATCATTAGGAGGGCTCCGATGCCATAAAACAATCCCGTTCCAATACCACCTGTCTTCGGTAAGTCCCAATCCGATAAACTGTTTTCGATGTCGATTGCAACGTGCAAATTGTCACGATTAATAGTAACTTCAACGGGATGGGTTAACAGACGATAACCTTCTGGTGCCTTTATTTCGTATAGTTTGTATTCGCCTATGGGTAAATCATTGAATCTTAACTGGCCGTTGTCATCTGTTTCACCTGTTGCGATTTTTTCATCACTATCATTACGAATTTCAAACACTGCACCTGCGAGTGTGTCTTGTGTTTCTTCATCGATTTTGGTAATTGTTAATGATCCATCAGGCATCGGCGGATGAATGATGACTTCATTGGAAGTTGTCGGATCATCATCAACAATTAAATCCGCTTCATTTGGAATGCCACCAGTATCGATCACGTCAAGTATTTCGTCTTCAGTCACATCATCACGAATTTTCGTTTCGATAATCATCGTATATGTTTGATTGGCTAAATAAGCGAAACTACCATCTTTTTCATCGAGTGTAAATGTGACGATATTTTTGTTACGATCAATGATGAGTTCGCCATTTTCGGACACATCGTTTTGGTCTTGATCCGTGATAGTCACCTCGATAATTTCTAGCAATTCATCAAGTTCGTCTTGGAAACTAGCTGATTCCCAATTTCCTGTGTAATTACCAAAGTTATAGTCGACTTCCCAGGTGAATTGTTCATCAAGATCAATCAGGTCATAAGGATCTTTTTGGTCGTTCACTGATTTTTCAACGTCTGGTTCTTCAATCGCAAAATCCATATAAACACCGACACGTTCTGGTTCAACAGGTTGTCCATGTTCTGTCTGTACAGCAAATGAGTTCCAGGCAGCACGTGAAGTTGGCTCATTGGTTGGATCGATGATTTCTGGATCGACGTCATACACAGATGGTGCTTTCATATTGAATTCGATCGTCATTGCTTCATCTGCGGCCCATTTAACACTATCTTTTAATTCGATTTTAAAAGAATGGATACTTGACCAATCCGTTACATCTGATGCAGTCATCCAGTTTGGATCTGTTGCGCCTGTTGGGTTTGTCAGTTGTTCGGTCGTCTCTGGCCATATTGTATTTTTCGTTAAATCATTTCGTTTCGGATTTTTTGCGGAACTGTAAACGACATCGACTTTATTTTCCCATGCTGTTGGTATGACAATGGGTCCTGTTAATGTTGGGGTAAATTGGCTGCCTCGATCAAAATTGTCAGTTATACCAAGATCCCCTTCAGATGGTAAAACATCCATTAATACCATTTTTGTTAGATCTTTACCTGTTGTATTTGTTAGTTTGAGCCGATAATCGATTGATCCCTCAGGAACGGTTTGACCAAATTGCGACCATTCGTTATCAAGTTCACCTCTGACATATTTTTCCGTTTGTAAGTTGTATTCACCGCGCATTGTATAGATGTTGCCAGATTTCAGACGTGGCTCATCGGTCACACCATTTCCATTTAGGTCGTCATCGTCTGTTTGTAAAATCGTATCGGTAATTAATTCGCCTACTCCACTTGGTACATTTAATTCACCTTCACCCGAAAATCCATACACATCGAATGTTAGTAATGATGGAGCATTTTTCGTTATATCAACATCTAGTTCGGCGGTCACATCTTGTCCGGTACGTAGACGCTGGTCATTCCATGTTACTTTGACAAGTTGACGCCCCGTTCCATTGTAATTATGTTCGAGTATTTCATAGTTTCCATGGGCATTATTTCCATTTGTATCCGTAAATGTGGCGGTCGGATTTTCAAAAAGTGTGACACCCGGCGGTAATAGGACAACAGATTCTAAAGGTCCGTCCATTGATTTTGGTGAGCTTAGTTCGTTTCTTAGTGTTATTTTCATACGATTTTCACCATGAACAACTTCACCGTTCTCATGGTTAATTAATTCAATACCAACTGTTGCGATTGGCGGTTGTTCAGTTGGTTTCGGTTCAATCGTTGCGTGCCGATCGGAAGCTAATCGATCCCATGTATCTCGATTATTACGCTTATACCACCATGTCCCGTTATCATTAACTTCTAAACCGTCATCGATTGCTTGTTGATTCGGTATCGTTCGAACATTATATTCATTTTTTACTTGTCCAGTATAGCCGGGTTTCACATCGAAATAATAATGAGCTAATTGCCTGGCATACATCCCTGCAGGTGCTTTAGTAAAGTTAAGTCTAATTTCTGAAACATCATCGGAATTTGTAAGCCCGAGATCAGCGCGCGTATAAACTGTTCCATGGTCTGCATTTGTTGCTAAAATTTTTAAACTTCCATTTACTCGCCCGACAATATTAAATTCCGGTTGTTCAGCGAGTGGGATATATTGCCGAGCTTCTGCCTGTGATCGAGCAAAATAGAAATTTCCTGGTGTTCGAATATTGTTAAATAGCAAATTGTCGTCTATTTTATAATCGATTCTAAATTCGTCATAATCGTAATAAAGTCCCGGATGCATTGGTGTAATACCATGTCTAAATTGAAGGTATGCATCATCATTGACCGTTGGATTAGGATCTTTTTCATCACTTGTGGCTCCATTTCCTTTTCCATCGGCTGGACCAAAATGGTTTGGATACATTACACCTCCTTCAATCTCACCAGTGGTCGCTTCTCGATCAACAATCGGAATCTCATCTTTCGCTGTTTTCGTGATAGTGTTGTCATCAATCGTTGTCGCTTCAACGGTTACTTCGTTTTCTTGGGTTGTTCCGATTAAGTTTTCGTTGTCGTTTACTTGTAAGCGAACGCGGAGATCAAGTGTATATAGATCACCTTCTGCTTCCGCTTGTTCCATAATTGTTGGGGCGTCAAATTCCCATGTTAATGTTCGTCCCGATCGATCAGGTTCAGGGGTGCCACCCATCACATCATAGTACGTTAATCCATCGCTAAATGTATCTGTGACAGTAATTTTCGAACCTTCTTTAAGAAATAATTGGCCAACATCTTTTTTAGGAATGTTTACTTTAATATCCCAAATTGTGTAACTGCCAGGGAATGGAACTTTTTGCACATCTCCACTTAACCGTGCTTCAGTAAATTGCTTGGAAACGGCGAGTGAATTTGATGCCTTTACTTGCACCGTTGCATCGTCGGTTAGTTTGTCTTGTTCTTCCGCTTCAAAGGAAGCCTTGGCTGTGAGTTCAGTATTATTCGGTGTTTCACCGTTTGTCGTATTGATGTTAATTAATGTCTCATATGTTCGACCCGATTTTAATTCGTCAAATTCATAGTTGAGCTGCTGAGTTTCTTCATCATACGTCGGCTGGACACCATTAATCATTAATTCGTCTAAATCTTGTGTGAAATCAGTGTAGTCACCAATCGGTAAATCGATAGTGACTGAAGCGTCTGTATATGTTGTTTGTGATCCGGTTACCTTTAAAACTAATTGGTATATCGCATCATTTCCGGATAATACTTCCTTTTTATATGGTGATAAGTCAATATCGATATTATGATTCCCGACAAACGGCTGGATTGGTTGACGGTCAGTAGCCGGCTCATCAGTTTCTTTGTGACTCGGTTTATTTGATGATTGTTTATCGGGATTATCCTTTGATTCAGCACTTTTTTCGGGTGATTTTTCTACAGCCTTATTTTTGGATTGTTTTTCGTCACTTTGATGGTTCACATTTTTTGTATCTTCTTTATCTTTAGTACTTTTGACATTAGCTTCATCATTCCGCTTTGTTTCTTCTTTAGGCTCACCATCTGGAGTTTTCTCTTTTTCCTTTTCGGCTTCATTTTTCGATTGCTCTGTTGATTCATCATGTGAGGAACGATCATCTATCGCCCAACTCATGCTTTCGAGGAAGGGTGTTGATATTAATACAATGACGAATAACAAAACAAAAAATAACTTTTGTTGTTTACGCATATTCTCACACCTCTCGTGACCTTATTATGGAATGATTTTCTAAATAACTTGACACAATACAGTTACTACCTAGAAACCTAGGTTGTCTTATATTAGTCCTTTATTCGTAAAGTTGGAGTAATGACAACATTCGACATTAGTTGAAAAAATATTTTGACTAGTCTTTTAAGTGGATATAATTATACAAGAGGTATGCTGGACAATCTTTAAACATTAATGATTAAAGATGTACAGATTTAGTTCAGAATTGTTTTTATTCAATAAAATATGAAAAAACTAGGATTATGTATGAATAAAAGTTGGAGTAACTACTATCCGTTAAGCAACCTTATTGTGGGGTATGTATAAATAAACGTCGGAATAAGCACTGAATGGGATGTATGAATTTTCAAATATGGCAAAGCTATACGGAATAATCCCGGTCGTTTCATCACTTGATCTTGGTATGTATAAGTAAATGTTGGGGTAAGCACTGAATGGGATGTATGATTTTTCATATATGGAACAAATCTATACAAAATAATCCCGGTCGTTTCATCACTTGATCTTGGTATGTATAAGTAAATGTTGGGGTAAGCACTGAATGGGATGTATGATTTTTCATATATGGAACAAATCTATACA
>DATGTA010000091.1:0-10822 GCA_035302085.1 Bacillota bacterium | reverse complement strand
TGCAACAAATTTTGCAATATCATAAGTCAGTCAGGCATATCCGAGGAGGTGAAGCGACCAAAAGAAAGTATCAAACCGTGAACAAACAGAAAGATGTCCATGAAAAAATACAAACGTGACAATTAACCGATTGCCTATACTCCTATATGAAGTCGTTTACTTAATAAGGACAACTAATTTTACCGCATCAAATGAATCTCTTAAAAAAATCCATCGCTAAAGCAGTGTAAATATCTCATTTGCTTTATAGACGGATCTTCTTTAAGAGCTTTTTTTATGTGAAAAATCATCATACATCTGATAAATTATTGTTCAGAGCAATTTTTTATTTATTTTGCAGTTAATTGACAAATAATGTGGTAGAATAGATGATTAGGAGCATGATGTTAATCAATGCTATAATGTGTATGCTTAGGGGGCAGAAGGTGAATGTTTTCAAGAGATATCGGAATTGACCTTGGAACAGCGAACGTGCTTATTCATGTCAAGGGAAAAGGTATTGTATTAAATGAACCAGCTGTCGTTGCAATGGACCGGACAACAGGTAAAGTCCTTGAAGTTGGCGCAGCTGCTTATCGCATGGTCGGACGAACACCGGGAAATATTGAGGCGATTCGACCTTTAAAAAACGGAGTTATTGCAGATTTTGATGTGACAGAAGCGATGTTAAAACACTTTATAAATAAAATCCGCGTGAAAGGCTTCTTATCCAAGCCGAAAATGCTCATTTGTTGTCCAACGAACATTACTAAAGTTGAACAAAAAGCCATCAAAGAGGCTGCGCAAAAATCAGGTGGTAAAAAAGTATTCCTTGAAGAAGAGCCAAAAGTTGCCGCTGTTGGTGCTGGAATGGAAATTTTCCAACCGAGTGGTAATATGGTCATCGATATTGGTGGTGGTACAACAGATGTTGCGGTCATATCGATGGGTGATATTGTAACGGCTGAATCAATCAAAATAGCGGGTGATACATTTGATGATGCAATTTTACAATACATAAAAGATAAGTATAAATTGCTCATTGGCATCCGAACCGCCGAAGATATTAAAATGAACGTTGCAACCGTCTTTAAAGGAAGCCGTGATGAGACGATGGATATTCGTGGGCGTGATTTAGTCACTGGTTTACCACGGACGGTTACCGTTTCTTCTGATGAAATTGAAGAAGCATTGCATGAACCAATGGCAGCCATTGTTCAAGCCTCCCGACTCGTTTTAGAAAAAACACCACCAGAACTATCAGCAGATATTATTGATCGAGGCGTAATTTTAACCGGCGGTGGCGCAATGATCCATGGGGCAGATCTGTTGTTAGCTGAAGAATTAAAAGTTCCAGTTTTCGTTGCAGATGAAGCGATGAATTGTGTCGCTAAAGGGACAGGCATTATGTTAGAAAATATCGATAAAATTGACCGACGACAAATTATTTAATGAGCAAATATGTTTTCAACAATTATCGTAGAGGGGGGCAAAATAGATGCTAAGAGGGTTTTATGCCGCAGCAAGTGGTATGATTACGCAGCAACGCCAACAAGAAGCTTTATCGAACAATTTAGCGAATGTGAACACGCCCGGTTATAAAGCTGATCAAGTAGCGATCCGAGCGTTTCCTGAAATGCTCATGCAAAAAATAGATGCTCGAAAAACACCAACAACATCATCCATGAATATCCCACAAAATCAACTGATTGGTTCATTAAATACAGGGGCATATGTACAAGAATATGTGCCAGACTTCAAAACAGGTGCATTAAATCAAACATACTTACCAACAGATATGGCCATCGATCACCAGCAAGTTCCTGATGAAAATGGCAGTCTCTTTTTTACCGTCCAAAATAATGCAGGTGATCTTCGGTTAACACGTAACGGTAATTTTACGATTGATGGGGAAGGCATGCTCGTCACGAATGAAGGCTATTATGTGCTTGATGTAAATGGTGAGCCAATTGCAACAAATGATCATCAATTTACGGTGTTGCCAGACGGTACGTTACAAATCGGTGAAGAAGCCGTTGCATTAGAGTTAAGTTATGTAGAAGATACGAATGATTTAGAAAAGGAAGGCAATGGTTTGTATGCTGGTGAAGTAGCGGACAATTTACCGGCAGATGCAATTTATTCGATCAGACAAGGCTTTTTAGAACGCGCAAATGTCGATCCTGGATTATCGATGACACAAATGATGGAAGCTTACCGTTTATTTGAAACGAATCAACGGGTCTTACAAGCGTATGATCAAAGTTTAGATAAAGCCGTTAATGATATTGGACGTTTAGGTTAAAAGAGGTGATTATACATGTCACGAATGATGCTACAAGCAGCGGTGACGATGCAACAATTACAACAACAACTTGATACAGTTGGTCACAACATCGCTAACAGTCAAACAACAGGATATAAAGCGAGACAAGCTGATTTTCAGTCATTGCTTTTTCAGCAAATTAATAATTTAACAGATCCTCGCAATGCCGATGGACGCTTAACACCTGATGGTATTCGTGTTGGTTCTGGAGCTAAACTTGGGGCCATTAATCAAGCCTTTAATGCTGGCACAATGATTGAAACAGATCGGTCACTCGATGTCGCTTTATTGAATGATTATTACTTTTTTCAAGTTGAAGTGAATGAAGGGGAAACAACTGAAACACGACTAACCCGTGATGGTGCTTTTTATTTAAGCCCAATCAACGATACTGAATTACTATTAACAGATGCTCACGGTAACCCTGTGCTCGGCGAAAATGGCCAAATTATTATTCCAAAATCAGCTGATCACTTGCAAATTGATGCAAATGGCCAAGTCGTTGCAAGAGATGGGCAAGCAACGAATGTGATCGATACACTTTCGATTGTTGAAGCGACCCGACCGCGGTTATTAGAGGCTGTCGGTGATAATTTCTTTCGGTTACCAGATGTTGCAGCCCTTGGCTATGAGGCGGAAGAAATTATCATTAATCGCACAGGTGAGCAAAATATTTTACGAAGTGGGGCTCTTGAACAGTCAAACGTTGACCTTGCTGAGGAAATATCTGATATGCTACTCGCACAACGTTCTTATCAGTTTAATGCACGTTCGATAACGATGGGCGATCAAATGTTAGGACTCATTAACCAACTACGCTAAACAGTTGGTGATGAACAATATTAAGCATCTATCAATAAAATTGTTCTTAAATGGAAAATGATTATTTGATGCTCAATTTTTTTGGAGTTAAGGAGAAACAACGATTATGGCAACTAAACCTAAGAATGATTCGCGGAGTGTACGCTCAGAGAAGCAAAAAAAGCAAGCTAAGCAACGAAAAAAGAATACACGGGCGACCAAAAAAAACAAGCACTCATTAGAGCAACGGACAAAAAAACAAAAAAACAAAGCGACACAAGAACAGCCCAATAAAACAAAAACGCGAAAACAAAAGAAAAAGAAACAACGTCGCCCATTACGGCGAATATTCCCGATTTTGTTGCGAGTTATATTTATTGCTGCTTTATGTATTGGAGCGCTAATCGTCGGGGCTATGGTTGGCTATGGGATCTTAGGGGAAGGCGAACCGAAAGATATTTTAGAAAAAGAAACATGGCAACACATTATCGATATCGTCACAAAAGAATAATAAAAAGCATGTTTAACTAATCGACTAGAAAACATGCTTTTTTTAACATAATCGATCAATCTCGTAAACGGGCATTTATAATCAAACGATAGACAAATATGAGCACGGCAACAACTAATAAAATATGGATTAATCCACCAGCAATTTTGAAAGAAAAACCAACGAGCCATAAACCGAACAAAATAAACAATAATGTCCAAATGTGAAAAACTCCCTTTCGTTAAACGATTCGCATGATGAATTTTGTTTCACACGTTTAACATATATTTCCCTACATATGTAAAAATAAACAATCCAACAGTTTATAAAAAAGGAGTGAGGAGTAATGGATATCGAACAAATCAAAGCAACAATCCCCCATCGTTACCCATTTTTACTCGTCGATAAAGTCTTAGAAATTAATGAAGGTGAGCGTGTCGTCGGGATAAAAAACGTCACAATGAATGAACCATTTTTCCAAGGCCATTTCCCACAATATGCGGTGATGCCAGGTGTATTAATTGTCGAGGCACTTGCCCAAGTTGGCGCCATCGCTGTCTTAGGTAAGGAAGAAAATGAAGGGAAAATTGGCTTTTTAGCCGGCATTGATAAATGTCGCTTTAAACGACAAGTAAGGCCAGGCGATCAATTAAGATTAGAAGTAGAAATAGTCCGTATGCGAGGCCCTATCGGTAAAGGAAAAGGCGTTGCAACGGTAGATGGCGAAGTCGCTTGTGAAGCGGAAATTATGTTTGCGATTCAATAAATAAAAAGGGTGCCCATCTATGGACACCCTTGCATTGTTACTCTTCATCATCTAATAGCGGATAAACTCCATCTTCATCATGTGTTTCTGTTCCGAGAAGTGGTGGATTAAAGACACAAATCATCCGCATGTCTTCTTTTCCGCCTCTTAAATAATGTTCATCATGTTTATCAAGAGCATACATCGTTCCATCGGTGATCGGATATACTTTTCCATCGCTTACCGTTTCAATTTCACCATCACCGCCAACACAATAAACGGCTTCTAAATGATTTTTGTAATGAATATGTGTTTCAGTTCCCGCATAAATAATTGTTTCATGAAATGAAAACCCCATGTGATCATCTTTAAGTAATAACCGTCGACTTGTCCACGTATCTGCTTTAACTTCTTTTTCTGTACCAATAATGTCTTTTACATGTCTGACAATCATTTACACTCTCTCCTTGTTAAAATAATCTATTGATATAATTTTGCCTACGAACGCTTGAGACGTTCTATTGTAGGTTTTTAATGAGTTATGTATTCAGAATAACCTCTTTGTTCGCTAAAATAAAGGGCTTACATCGTTTCTTTGGAAAAAATCATTTCATATATCATAATGACTGCCATTATCGTTCTTGAACAGTACATAAATGTATACGCTTGCATCCACTTGGGCCATTATTGACCGGATAAGCTATCGTGTAACATTTTCTAACTTAGATCGGGAGTAATTATAGGAATATTTCCAACTTTTTCGTTAAAGTTAAAACTAACGACTATGAACATTATACACCAAATCCTTGTTTAAATCGAACCTATTGAAACGCCCCCACTTAAGTATAAATAACTTCTGCAAAACATAACGATACGATGAAAGAAAACTCCCATAATACCTTAAGGAACATGATCTATTTTTATTTATGTCATCTTTTCATATGTCGTATGACATTTGTCAAACTGGATATGCTAAACGCGATGAACATTTTATCGACAAGGAGGTATGAGAATGGTAAAAACGTTTAAACATATCGGTTTAACGTTGTTCATTAGTTTTTTACTCGTCGCTTGTGCAACAAACTCAAACGATAGAGATGATATGGAAGATAATCAAGACGCGCCATTAGAGGAAAGAGGTCGTAATGATTTACCTGATGAATCTGATAGGTCAGAGAATCAACTCGATCGCGATCCTAATAACGAAAACATTTTACCCGATGTAGAGACCGAAGATGAAAATAGGGAAGATCGCTAACAAACAATTATGAACGATAAAATCCCATCTACTTTCACAAATATTCGTTAATGAATGTATCATCAATAAAAGATGTAACATTGTGAAAGGGATGGGATATTTGTTTTTACTCGTCCCCATAAAACGGACGATTTTAAAAAATCAAACAGACATATCGATCGTTTGCCCTAAGGTTGGGTGTTGGACAGGTAGTTTCGTTGTTTGTTGCATCATTTCGATCAGTTGTTCACCTTGTAATTCGGCGAAATCTTTCACTTGATCCATGACTGCTAAACTTGCTTCCATACGTACGTTAGCTTGTGACATAGCTGTTGACATCGCAGCAATATCCAAAAAATCACCCCACTTTTATTTCGATACATTAATCATAACATACATATAAATATCCTTAAATAGATAGGTATATCCAAAGACCTATTTTTCAATGTTATTCAAACATAACTATGTTAAAAACAACCAAACTAAGCCTAAAGACTTAGACAAAATTTAGGAAACATTGTATAATACGTTTAGGCAAATATAAAAATATTAAATGGGGGGATTAAACGGTGTTTGCTGTTTATACGATTAATCAACGTACAAAAGCGATATTATGCACCCCAGAATTAACAACGCGTACACTCATTTATGAAGGGAGTCGGAAATTTCAATCGATTCATTGTTTGAAAAAAATCTTAGATGTTAATTGTACATCTAATGGTTCATCACTTAAAGGACGCCTACAATTTGCCGAACATGTTCTTCGTACAAAGATTAAACTTCCTGTGGCAGTACATCCTCGACTAGGGATTTTCATGTTCCCTATTCGCTCACTAAATGCAAAAAAGTCTGGTGTCATTGCTTACTATCAAATTAAAAAATATCAACCATTGTCTAACAATAGAACACATATATATTTTAAAGATGGTTCTGATTTAATTCTAGACGTATCAGGAGCATCTTTTGATAATCAATATAAAAAAACCGGCCAACTCATTGCCAAATTGCTTGAACCTCTCCCAGGTTATCAACCGATTGAAACATTCAGTTGACAACATTTTTTTCTTGCTAAAATCCCCTAAAACCATGTATGATAAAGTGGTACCTAGTCATCTAAACACATTAATGAGATTCTATGAATAAAAAATTAATTAGATAAACATTACGGGCCTGTCAAGATGTTAAACAGTTTGACGACCCATTAAAGGTTTGTCTGAATTGACATAAAATACCTATACAATGAATCTATGTGTAAAAAACTGTCATACATTCAAGTTTACTAAAAAATATTTGTGTCGGTTGAGTCAAAACGCTATAAAAAATAAAGGGGTTACTAAGATGATCAAACGTTTGGTTTTAGGGATGATAAGTGTGCTGTTACTCACGTTAACAGTCGCTTGTAATACAGACGACGATGATGAATTGAAAGAAGAGGATCAAATCGTTGCTGTAGAAACGGCTACCATTCAACATGACGATTTAACGGTTGAAAAAAAATTACATGGTCGACTCTCGCCTGAGCAGATGACACCTGTTCTTTTAGAAAATCCAGGTGAGATTGATGAAATTCTCATTGAAAATGGTGAACAAGTTGAAGAGGACGATATTATTGCTAAATTAAAGACTCCTGGTGGTATTCAAAATATTCGAGCCCCTGACGATGGTGAAATTATCGAACTTGAGGCGAACGAAGGCGATATGTTATCTGGTGAAGACCCACTCGCCTTTATCATCGATCTTGATCAATTAACACTGGACTTTACGGTCACAGAAAAAGATCGCTCATTATTTAACAAAGATGACAAATTAGATGTATTGATTGACGAAAACACATATGAACTTGTCATTGAATCTGTTGAGAAAATGCCTGATGATACAGGGCTTTATCCAATATCAGGAACAGTCAAAAACAAAAAGGATCGTCTATTGCCGGGAATGATTGCAACGATACATGTTCCGGAAAAACGTGTTAAAAAAGCACTCATTATTCCAACAGAAGCGCTCATAGAAGATAATGACTCAACATTCATCTATGTGATTAAAGAACATGAAGCCGTCCGTACAGATGTGACAGTGATAGAAACTCAATCGGATCTGACAGCGGTTGAAGGTGAATTAAATAAAGAAGATACAATCGTCATCAATGGACAGCTAACTTTATTTGACGGCGCAGAAGTTGAAGTTGTTAGTGAGGAGAATGAATCTTGAAATTAGTGAATACTTCTGTCAGACGTCCAGTTGGTGTTATTATGATCGTTTTAGCGATCATTGCTTTAGGATTTGTTTCAGCACGTAATTTAGTCATCGATTTATTTCCAAAAATAGATTTACCGGTAGCCGTCATCGCAACGACTTATGAAGATGCCGCACCAGAAGATGTCGAAAATTTAATTAGTCGACCACTTGAAGGATCGATCAGCTCAATTGAGGGGATCGAAATGGTCCAATCACAATCACAATCAGGCAACTCTCTCGTATTAATGATGTTTAAAAACGGTGTTGACCTCGATCAAGCTCTACTCGATGTGCGTGAACGTGTGGATCAAGTGAAAAGCTTTTTACCTGAAAGAGCCGGCGACCCACGTATTATGCGATTTAGCCCTGATCAATTACCTGTGCTTTGGGTCAGTCTAGCTGGTAAAGATCCCGAACAATTAACTGAACTTGCCGATGATATGATTGTTCCGTTTTTTGAGCGACAAGAAGGTGTCGCATCAGTAACGATAGAAGGTGGCAAGGAGCGGGAAATTCAGCTTATTATCGATGAAGCAAAAATTGAGCAATACGGTGTCTCAATCGAAACATTAACCCAAACGATTGGTGGGAAAAATCAAACGTCATCGGTTGGTACGATTGATAAAGGAAGTAAAGATTTACAACTGCGAATCATTGGTGAATATGAATCATTAGATGATATTCGGCAAACGATTATTCCGACCGAAACGGGTAACCAAGTTCACGTGAGTGATATCGCAGACGTTAAAGATAGTTTTAAAGAAACAAGTGGCGTAACTCTTGTCAATGGTGAACAAGCCATTGTTTTATCGATTTTAAAGAAAACAGATGCAAATACAGTCGCTGTTGCTGATGAGGTGAACGAAAGTCTAGATGAGATTAATCGTTCATTACCTGAAGGAGCTCATTTAGAAACGGTTATTGATACATCAGAGTTTATTCAAATGTCTGTTGACTCAGTGATTAGTAATATGATGATCGGTGGCGCTATTTCATTTTTAATTTTGCTCTTATTTTTAAAGAGCTTTCGCGCGACAATTGTCATCGGCTTATCAATTCCAATTGCGATTATTTCGACCTTTACATTAATGTATTTTACGGGCGAAACATTAAACATTTTAACGCTCGGTGGACTCGCTTTAGGGGTTGGAATGATGGTCGACAGTTCGATCGTTATTTTAGAAAATATATATTCTTACAGACAACAAGGGTACAGTTTATTTAAATCAGCGACAAAAGGGGCATCAGAACTTGCACCAGCGGTTATCGCTTCAACAACGACAACACTCGTCGTCTTTTTACCAATCGTTTTTGTTGATGGGATTGCATCTGATTTATTTACACCCCTTGCGTTAACCGTATCTTTTTCTTTAATTGCTTCACTCGTTGTTGCTGTTACACTCGTGCCAATGCTTTCATCAAAGCTTTTATCGAAAGCAATGGAAGATCAAGGAAAACGATACTGGTTTAACCAATTTTTAGAACGAATGAAAAATGGTTATGAACGCATCTTAAAATGGGTCCTGAAATTCCGAAAAACAACTATTTTTGGAACCATTTTAATGATCATTGCTAGCTTAGCGTCTATTCCTTTTATCGGAGCTGAGTTTATTCCAGAAGCTGACCAAGGTCAAATTGAAATTCATGTCGAAACAGCGCCCGGAAGCTCGCTCAACCATACAGAAGAAGTCGTTGAACGAGTGAATGAAAAACTTACGACATATGATAAATATATCGAAACGAGTTATGTTTCCGTAGGTGGCGGTGGTGTTGGTGGCATGGGCGGTAGTGAAAATTCAGCGTCAATTATGTTACAGTTAATTCCACCAGCTGACCGAGAACTATCAGATCGTGAACTTGTCCAGCAATTTTCCGATGATTTTCAAGAGATTCCAAGTAGTGAAATCACTGTCAGTTCAATGGATGGTGGAGTCAGTTTTGGCGATCCCATTAGTATTGAATTAAGCGGTCCAGAACATGCCGTTTTACGTGATTTATCCGAAGAGGTTGTTAATGCAATTTCTACGATTGATGGCATACACAACCCCCAATCAGCCGTCGGGGAAGGTGTTCCACAACTAGAAATTGATGTTGATTCTGAGCGAGCCATGATGTATGGCCTAACGGAACAACAAATTACCGGACAAATCCAAATGCAATTTACCGGTCAACCTGTGACACAATATCGTGAAGCAGGACGGGAAATGGATGTGACATTACTTTACCCTGAGGATAAACGAAAAACGATTAACCATTTACAATCAATGAACATTCAAACAGCGACAGGTGCAGTAATTCCGTTAGAAGAAGTTGCGACATTTAAAGAAACCCAAGGGGCCATTTCATTGCTACGGGAAAACCAGCAACCACAAATGAATGTCACAAGTGAAATTATGGACCGTGATTTAAACAGTATCGTTCGTGATGTTGAGGCAAAACTTGAAGCAATGAACTTGCCTGATGGATATGCCTATAATATTGGTGGAGAAGCGGAAGATATGGCTGAATCATTTGCTGATTTAGCACTCGCCTTAGTCTTTTCAATTTTCTTAGTATACGCCGTGATGGCCGTCCAATTTGAAAACTTTTTATTTCCATTTATTATTATGTTTTCAATGCCAGCGACGATTATCGGGGTCATCCTCGGGTTACTCGTCTTTAATTTACCGTTAAGTATTCCAGGGTTTATCGGAATTATTATGTTAGCGGGAATTGTCGTGAATAACTCGATCGTCCTCGTTGATTATATTAATATTTTACGACGCCGAGGAATTAACCGCTATGAAGCGATTATTGAAGCGGGCCGTAGCCGACTTCGTCCAATTTTAATGACAACATTAACGACAGTCTTAGCGATGATTCCACTCGGTTTAGCATTTGGCGAAGGAGCAGAAATGCAACAACCGTTAGCTGTAACAATTATTTTCGGTTTATCGGTATCAAGTATTTTCACATTACTACTCATTCCAGTTATTTATACAATGTTCGATAATATAACCGCAAAAATTA